>JAKATZ010000029.1 GCA_021827925.1 Microcaldota archaeon
GAACACTGAGAATGCCCTGTGTGGGATTCCGCCGTTCGAATGGGCGCGTATCTTCTCTGAGGTTCCTATCCTCCTATCCTTCCCGTCAACCAGTATAACTCTCTGTTCCATGTGCGCTCACCACGATAATCTTTTATAGGAGTTACTGCTATAATAGTATTCCCATACTCTCGTTTTTGACGGATTTGGCCCATAGTGAGAATATGAAAATACTGCTTCAATTTCCTGAAGGTCTCAAGGAGAGGGCGCTCTCGCACGCAAGGAAGCTCGAGTCCGAAGGAAACGAGGTCTTCATATCCTCGTCGCCAACGTACGGCGCATGCGACCTTGCGATAGACGAAGCAAAGGCGATCGGCGCTGAAAAGCTCGTCCATTTCGGTCATGCAGAGTTTAGCAAGGTGGATTTCAATGTTGAATACATTAGCTACAGCATCGATGCGCCTATTGACAAACTGGCAGATTCCCTCCCCTATCTTGAGGCATTCAGGAGGATAGGCCTTGTCACAACAGTGCAGCACATACACCAGCTTGACGCGGTGAAAGGCTTCTACGAGAGCCACGGGAAAGAGGTCATCACAAGCAGGCCCTACGGCTTTGCGAAGAAACCCGGTCAGATACTGGGCTGCGACATAGGCAGCGCCTCGCTGATCGACCGCGATGTCGACGCTTTCGTTTACTTCGGAGGAGGGATCTTCCATCCGCTTGGCGCGGTCCTGAATACGACAAAGCCCTTCCTTGCTGTTGAGCCATTCACCAGGACGATAGAGTTCATGGACAAGTACCGCGAGACATACCGTAAGCGGAGAAACGGGAAGATCGCAGCATCACTCGGTGCACGCAACTTCGGCATACTTGTCAGTACAAAGAACGGACAGTACAACATGAATCTAGCCGGGCTGCTTAAGAAGAGGATAGAGGCCGAAGGTTTCTCAGCAGCTATCCTTGTTTCCAACAACCTGGATTTCGACTCGCTCAACAACATGCGCGAGTTCGATGCATTTGTAAATACCGCATGCCCGCGCATAGCGATAGACGATATCGAGCGTACAACGAAGCCCCTTCTCAGCGCAAACGAGCTGAACGAGGTGCTGCTGATACTGAAGAACGGGACAGGAAAAAGAGAATAAACTCCTCCTTTGGATAGAACGATAAAAAAGAAAAAGAGAAGGAGGGCTGCGAATCGTGCCCTCCATCATCATAAGCCAGCTGTGCCGATCAGGTAGCTTTCGCAGACACTGTGGCAAGCTGCACGAACTGGGTCGTGGAACTTGACGATGTCGTGTACGAAACCCATATGTATCCTGTCGCAGCAGATCCAACTGACACGGGGCTACCTTGCCATGCATCAAGCTGTACTGTATCCTGCATACCGGAAGAAATGCTCCCGACAGAATATACGTTTGCCGAGTAGGCAGCTCCAAAGCCTCCAGTTCCGCCGCTTCCAAGGTTGGAAGACGCCGTTACGGTGGATTCAAACTGCGAAGGCACGAATATCGCGTTAACCGCTGTCCAATCCGTGCCTGTACTCTGTCCAATCTGCACTATTATGTTGCCCGAGGTGTGATCAAACACCGGGTTGCTGCAGAAGTATCCAGGGCCCGCGATGCACGAGGTTGTAGTGAACGAACCCGCCTTGAAAACCCCTATCGAGAAGAGTGCCCCCAAAACCACCGCGATTATCAGTATCGCCCACCCGTAGGTCATAAGGTACTCCATAGCGCTCTGTAGCTTCAACGTTTTCTTCATATTACCAAACCTTTAATTTCGAGAATTATAACAATAGTAAGCTATTTAAACCTTATTCAATGGGCTTCCCTCGGAGGAACCCTGAAGGAGAGAAGCTCCCTTCCTGTATTCTCTATCTGTATCCTTGCGGAATCCTGCTTCTTTCTGAAATCCGGGAGCATCGAACTGGCGAACCTCATCTGCAGTGTCGAGTCGTATATTTCCGTCATGAGGTTGTAATAGCCTCTGGCCTTCCCGGGGTTCTCAGCCATCATCTCCTGGAACGCCTCGCGCTTAAGCTCGCCTACAGCGTCAAGAAGGCCCAACAGGTATGCCACGTCCCCCTCCTTAAGTTGGGCTATTGTGGGTATCTTATTGTACACCATCACGTGCTGCAGGACGCACGCCTCGACATACTCCTGATGGGCCTGCAACGAGTTGTATTCGAATCCCTTCTCTACGCCTGATAATTCCTTGATAGTTGAGCCAAGCTTTTCCATCAGTTCATCAGTCTTCCCCTTCTCCCTTGCGTGCATCATGGTTATCGCCTTTCCCGCAAGGCGTACTGCCTCCCTCGAAATAGCAAGCGTCCTCTCCCTTCTCCCGTCCATCTTCACGAGCCTTTTTTCCACATCTTCCATATCCTTTATCACAAACTCACCCTATCCTATTCATCCTCCCGTACCAGTAAATGTATTGCTGTGCATAGCCTGCCATATCCCCCCATTTTCCAGACGCGAACTCAATTATCTCCCTATCCTTGCTCTTTCTGCCATTCATGTACGTTATCTCAACCACCCTCTTTATCCATACGTCTACCGGGAAGGCCTCAAGCCTTCTGTATCCAAATAGAAGTATACAATCTGCGACCTTACCTCCGATTCCGCTGAGCTTCATGAGCTCTTCCCTAGCATCTGAGTATTCCATTCTCCTAAGCTCCTCTAGGCTGAAACCTTCTGCGCAAGCTTCCGCAGCACATTTTATGTATTTGGCCCTGAATCCAGCGCCACATTTCATGAGTTCCTCTACGCTGGCCTTCGAGATGCGTTCGTATGTGGGAAAGAGCTTCACCGCCCTCCCTCCGTAATCGGCGCTCTCCCCATAGCGCTCCTTCATACTCTTTACTATGCCCCTTATCCTTTTTATGTTATTGAACTGCGATACTATGAACGAGAGCATTGTCTCCCACGGGTCATTCTCAGTGACTCGCATACCCTTCAATCTCATTATGGCATCGTCCATGAATCTGTCCGTGTTTATCCTTGAATACACCTTATTCATATCCTCTCCAAGCCCGAACCTCCTCTTTATTTCCTCACGCGCAGAGGAATCGGTGTATTCTCCGAAATGCCTGTACCTGATGAGCGTTGCCTTCTCTGTGCGGCTGCACTCCATCTCCATAAGCCCTTTCGCTGTAGCGTAAGAAAGGTTAGACAATTTCCCATTCTCTCTGTAGTCGCAGTGGAACGCGAGCGGCTGCCCGCTTTCTATGCTCGATTTCAGATCGAAGAACGAGGCGTGCATCTCGCGCGCAGGAATACTGTCCTCTCTTTTCCGATCATTCGCATGCATGATCGCAAACCTACGCTATCTCGCCTACGCTCTTTCTTACCTGCTTGGTTGTGTCCCTGTCCCTGACCGTGACAGTATCATCCTCAAGGGTCTGGAAGTCGCAGGTGACCGCGAACGGTACCCCGATCTCATCGGCCCTAGCGTACCTTTTTCCTATGCTTCCGCTATCAGAATAATACGCGCCTATGCCCTTCTCCAGGAGCAGCCTGTACACTCCACGCGCCTTCTCCACAATCTTCTCGTCTTTCTGAAGCGCAAACACCGCATACCTGTACGGTGCGGACTTCTCGTTAAGCTGCATCCAGTCCCATCCTCTCTCTCCTCCTTGTCTGACTGAGTTGTCAAGCAGCGAGAAGAAGAGCCTGTCTATCCCTATGCTTGCCTCTACAACGTGCGGCACAATCTTCTTGCCAGAGCCGCTAACCACGCTGACATCTTCGCCTGAGAACTTAGCATGCTGCGAAAGATCATAATCTGTCCTGTAGGCGTTTCCTGCTACCTCTATGAACCCGTAGGATGTGCGTATTTCAAGGTCCACGTTGCCGCGCGAGTAATGCGGAAGCTCTTCTTTCTCAAGCTCCCTGAACCTGTACAGGCCTTCTTTTATCCCTATGCTTTCCAGCAGCCTCTTCTCCAGATAGAGCATAGTTGCGAAATACGAATTTGGTATGGATCCTGATTTCAGGAGATCTCCTACCTTCTCCCTCCTCTCTTTCTCCCCTGGCTTCACGAAACTTATATCCGTCTGCCTTACCTTTTCCATCTCGGTGTATCCCAGCGCTTCCTCAACAGCCTCCGGATCGAAGAAAAGCTCGGTTTCCATCTGCATGAATTCCCTCTGCCGCACAAGCCCCTGTCTTGGCGATATCTCATTCCTGTAAACCCTGCCTGCCTGGCATATGAGTGCAGGAAGTCTAAGCCCGTATACTCTGAACAGGTTCTTGAAATCGACGAATATGCCCTGCGCAGTCTCGGGCCTCAGGTATCCTACGTTCTCGCTACCATGCCCTATCTGCGTCTTGAACATAAGGTTGAAATCCTCTATCTTGGAGAAAGAGCCGCCGCACTTCAGGCATCTTATGCCAAGTGACTGTAGCAGTCTATCCATCTCGGCTTTCGGCATCTTCCTCACTTTCTCCATCCCCTTATCGTCCTTCCTCTCTTCGTAGAACTCCTCAAGCAGCTTGTCAGCCCTATACGACGCGTTGCACTTAACGCATCTCGTGACTGGGTCTGTGAAAGTGGATGCATGCCCGCTTGCCTTCAGAACTATCTCCGGCAGTATGTTAGTGGTCTCTATCTCTAGAGATCCAAGCTCGTCTACGAAGAGGCTCCTCCATGCGCCTTCAATCCTCCTTCTTATCCTGAGGCCGATATTTCCGTAGTCATAGAAGCCGCCTACCTCCTTGTAAAGACCGAAGGCCTGGTAGTATACTCCTCTCCTGTTTATGACTGAGCCTGCCCTTTCTTCCTCTTTTGACATATCAGAGCACCAATATTCATGAATGCACGGCTCACACCCTGCATGCGTGTAAATCATCGCGTCATTGGTATAAAAACCTGCTTATCCTGTGTTCTGGCAGGTTTTAGTCAAACGGAAGCCTTGTTATCTTCATAGAACGAACATATGAAACCCGCAACCGCGCTGTCCGCAGGCAGGCCCATTGCCTTCAACACTTTTGTTACGTTTTCAATACTGGCTTCAATGCCGTTTGATATCGCAAAATATAGCGAGGGTATGTATGCAAAAGGAAAGTTCCCAAACCCTATCTTGGTAGCAACGTAATCTGCCACCTTCTCATCCGGAACTTTTCCCACAGAAGCCATCAGCGCCATCATGCTTTTCTTGAAGCTATCCGCCCCTTCTATCGCGACATCCCTTCCCGTGAAGCCCAGCACCCCCACTGTGGAAACATAAGGCAGTACTGTGTCAAGGTTGGCTTCCACTTCCTTGTATTGCATTACTCTGTCCAGCTCTGATTTCATCAGCTTGGCTATCAGGCTAGCCGACTTTTGTATACCCTCATCAAGTTTCTTCTGCATATCGCTGACCTTGCCCTTCCCACTCTCCCCGCCATTTTGTACTACTCTCTCATTTGCCGCAATGATATCCGCGGCTGTAGAAATGTCGGCTCTGTTTCCCATCGCGCTCACGGTTTTGACAAGATTCTCAGGTGTGATCTCCTGTTCCATGACGATGTCAAAATACAGCGCAGGTACATACGGCACCTTGTAATACAGGTCAAGTGATGATGCAAAATGCAGTAAATGATTATTGGGCTTTATTCCTATAACCTCAAGAAGCCGGCTTACGTTCTCTGCTGTAGACTGCTTGCCTACGAACGTCAGCAGTATCACCGCTGAGAGGTACGGGGCAAGTTCCTTCTCGACCCTCTTCTCTGCCAAAAGCATCGCTATCTTGTCTATTATCCCTGTGTGCTCTGCTGCCTTTGTAATCTCCTCTCCGATCAGTCTGGAGAGTAAAAATGCGATATCCATTATTGCCTTGGTTAACTTTCTATTCCATTTCTCAGGTCTCAACCCGGCACTGCCTTCCTGCATAAGAAACATCCCATGAATGCAAGAGTGGTACCCACAAATTTATAATACAGCGCAGTAATGCTATGTTTAGGGCGCTGAAGGTCAAGGACGCTACGACTGCAGCTACTCCTGACCTACCCTGCTTTATGTATTATGCACCCAAAATATCATGCGGTAAAGATGGCCGTCTTGAAGTCGCCAGGCCCATTGCAAGGAGGAAACTCCGCGAGATTCGATGCGCTTGCGTATGGATTAGCGCAAGGATACTCAAACAAAAATGCAACAGCCTTGATAGTCTCGCACATAAGCGCTTCACTTCAGACTCCAGAAGAGAGGGAAGCCCGTCTTGCCGACATGTGCTCATTTCTTTCTAAGATGGCGCGCTACGATGCGGCAGAAGCGTATCTGGCTGCAATCACCGTCCCTGGCGCATTGGACTTGCTGACAAGCAAGAAAATACTCGAATTTGCAGAAGGCCTTTATGAAAACTCAAAGCACTACTTCTATGCTATACACGTGGTAGGCAGCGCAGATGCTCTCGCCAGCGATGCCTTTGTTGGCTTCGCAAGAACCACTGACAAAATGCAGGATTTCTATTTCTCCGCTATTGATGATGCCAGAAATCTTTTCAGCGAAGCCGAGGAGAGGCGTGCAGTATCCGCTCTTGCCAGCACTCTTGTGGTAAATAAAACGGTACTTGATTTTGCAGAACGACTGGGAGACGCTGCGCCGTATTACTTCTCGGCCATAGCCAAAACAGGAAACACCTCCACACTGACTGACGACAGAACAAGGGGGTTCATATCCGGTCTGGACGGCATCGTGAACCAGTCCAATTTCCTTCTGATAGCGGGTCACATCGGCAGCTCTGAAGGCATATCCAAGCTCATTGAATTATGTGCGCGGATGGGCGCACCCATGGTGCTAAGGGAAGACGCCGAGCTTGTGCGCAATGTCCTAAACTTCGATATCTCACTGATAACAGACCGGCAGTCCCTCGATTCGGTAATCACCTACTTTCTTGCAAAAGGCAAGCTACCCATGCCCGATGCGCGCAATATGCCTGAATATCCCGAGTTAGTACGAAGATACCTGTATTCAACGTATGGGCTCGGCACTGGCCTCAACTCAAGCCAGATGCGAATGATTTTCTCGCTCCACCCGAATTCCATCCCAGATCTTGTAAGCATAATAAACAATTCCTCTGAAAAGGCAAAGAAATCATACTCCATAAGCGGAAAAGTGCCAGGAGCATCTGCTGACTTCCACACGGAAGAAGGGAAAAGGAAACTTAGGGCATATGTCGTGTCGCTGCTTGTATATGGCCGTGGCACGTGCTCTGAAGGGGAGGCGGTCCTCCGGCGCATAGCCGGTGAACGCATCCTGCACGACGCAGTCTATGAATTAAGCCTTAGGAAATGGGAAGGGTCAAGGAGGAAGGCGCAATCACTGGCAGAGCATTCCGGTGCCGAAGAAGCGTATCGCTATTTGGTAAAAAGTGCAGGAAAAAACAAGGCGATCGGCGCCCTTCTTGCCGTTGCAGAAGGCAGAACAGAATCCGACCCTCGTGACGTACTCGTATCAGTGGTAAGCAACAATCCGCTCGATTTCGACAACCGTGATCTAATGGCATGCATTTTCCTGCCAAACGGCGAACACAGGGAAAGCATAATACCGTACACCACCGATCCCAGGGCGATGTTAATACGATACGATAACAATGAAGGAACCATCGGGGTTGCCATAACCCTTTTAGACGAGAAGAACAAGGCGCTTTTCGTAAATTCCGTTGAGGGTACCCCTGCATTAAGGCGCAAAGAGGTGATTGGCATCGTGCTTGCCGACCTGACAGAACGCGCGATACAGGCTGGCGCGGAGCGCATCATATTCATGGCCAGGCCAATAAGCACAACAGCAACTGGTTTTATAGCGGCAATGAAAGCAGCACATGTGCCTGTGTATGACGATCAAATGAGATTTGATATAAGCGGCTTTCGTGGCCGTACTGACACGTCCACCGGGCTCTTCCCTGGGTATGAGCTCGAGCTTGCCTTTCCAAAATCTCTGGCAAAGGGGCTAATCCGTCCGGATCCAGCGGAGTAAATGTCCATCTGCATCACAACCGTCCAAACACAACCTCAACAGTGCCATTATATACTTTACTGGCAATCGCTTATAGTGTATCGTGTATAGAATGAGTCTCGCATTCCGCGCCCCGGTGCAAGGCGATAGTCCGGCAAGGTTCAATGCCATGGTAGCTCAGTTAACTCAGGTGTACAGCGCCAGTACTGCAAACACCATAGCCAAATATCTGGACAAGACTTATCCGTCAGTCAGTGAAAAGACGGAAGATC
>JAKATZ010000028.1 GCA_021827925.1 Microcaldota archaeon
TACGAAGCATTTGTACTTAAAGGAGGCAAAATGAAAGAGATGTATATAAATGAACAAGGAGATATCCGTTTGTCGTGAGAACCTTAATTCAGGACAATACACATTCAAAAGCATGCCTGCCGATCTCAGATCACGAATCTCCTATCCTTGCTGTTTTTCATCATCTCCTCCAGTTCCCCGATGAGATCTATCCCTGCGTTTTTCTGTGGCGTGCCATTCGCTATCGCAATGGCCTTTTTCAGGGCATCCCTTCCTGACATTATTTCGAAAGAATTCCTGTAATTCCTGCCAGCGCTCTCTCCGCAATAATCAATGGCCTCAGAAAGCAGATTATCCCTTATCTTTCCAGGCGCGTATCCCCTGGCCGAGAGCCTTTTCCTCAGCACCCTGAGGTGCTCTCGTAGCACTATGGCAACGGCTCCATCAATTCTCATGTCGCAGAGAAGATGTCCTTCGATCACGACACGCCCTTTCCAATTTTCCTTTAACAGCATCACGAGTCTGCTCTTAAGCCTTCTCATATCTGCTATCATTGCGCCATCATCCGCGTACGATGAAAAAAGTCGCTCCTCCCGTACAATTTCGTTTACTTTTATCAGCCTAGCTCCAAGCTTCTCTGCGAGCAGCGCGGAGAGTGTAGTCTTTCCTGTGCCAGGGACCCCTGTCACTACTATGATCCTCGGCGGCCTGGCGCCATCCTTTCCACTCTTCACAGGCATCTACACATCTCAGGCGGAATAGGCTTTCGCCCTATCCCTGATGTCACTGAGCATCTGGATTATGGCAGTCCTGCTTCCCTCAACAAGCACAACGAAGCCGGAAGGTGGGTTGACCGTGATGAAATACGGCTTTATTCCTGAGAATAACCATGATCCGAGCTTGTGACCCATGTAATCTGCAGAGAGGTCAGCAACGTAACTAGCCCCCCCCACAAGCTTGCCTATCAGGCCCTCGAGCTTCTCATCGTACTCCTCGATTGTTATCTCCTCCCTTATGTCCTGGCCGACTTCCACAAGCATAGGCCTTACGTAAGGGACCTTTGCCGCTGCAGCCTTCGACCTTATGGTATCATCTATCCTGCGATATAGGAGATCATTGCTCTCCAGCCGCGCCTTCAACATAGCGCTGTCGTCCTTGAGGCCATCCATCACCGCGTCGAAGAAGGCGTTGACCTTATCTTTCATCCCGTCAAGCTGCTTTAGCATTTCCTTATTCATGGAATACTTTTCAGGATTTGTAAGGATATCCCTGAGCCCCTGCCCCTTCGGAGCCTTGAGCCCGGCATCTATTGCGCTTATGAACTGGTCGGTCTGGTCATCCCAGGGTCTTTCCTCATCATCAACGGCCAAATAAGCACCTAAAAATATCTGTATTGCTCAATTATTAAGCCTTTCCATTCCTTTTTTCTAAAAATGTGAAACAAGAAAGACTTTATTCAACACAGCAGTTCTGCCCGTTATTTATATCTCATAGGAGCTTTAATTTCATGGACGTACACTCCATTCCGCGTGTGGAGGAGCAGGCGCTAGATTTCGCGTACAGATATCCATTCACTCCGGAGGCCAGAGATATAATACTCCGCTCTAAGCCGGAGTTGAACCAGAAATATCTGAAGGCCGGTCTGTTGCGCGCCTCTGAAGCACTTGAACGCGGAGGCATAAAGTTTACCAAGATGAATCTTTACGACCAGAAATACACTTCGCTGATGGGCTACGTGTACGCAAGAATGCTTGTAAGCGCTCTTAACAGCAAGGCTGCCATTGAAAAGTACATCCGTGCGGAGTCGCGCCGCGCAAGGGAGATACTCGCCAACGACGCGGAAAACCTGCCAAGGCTTGCGTCATCCCTCCGCTGCGGAATTGTGCAAACAAAGCCATACTACAGCCTGCGCATGGAGGAATTCCTGCTATACTCTGGCAAGTCAAAGGAACTCTCCCTCGTAAAGCAGGAGCTCTACGCGGGGACGGTGTATCTGACCATAAGGAAGGCAGCGGTTCTCCTGGGCATAATCTCGATACGCGAGATACGGAGAAATCTTCCTATACCAGCTGGGGATCTGCCTCTGGAAGTGGTGGCCTCGTCGAAAATCCTGCCGCTGCCAGAGCCAGTATTACCTCGCTCCCCGCGTGCCGATACTGAACGATACGGATGGATAGAGAAGATACTCGCGAATCCAATATCTGACGTAAGGCACCGGACCGTCAATCTTATACTTGCCCCCTACCTGATAAACGTCAGAGGCATGAAGGAGTCTGATGCCTCTAAAGTTATAAGCGAGTACATAGCTAGGTGCAAGGAGCTCAATCCCGATACTGATGTCAATTCTTCCTACATCACCTATCAGTGCAGGTATTCAAAGGCGAAAGGACTCAAGCCCCTCTCGCTTGACAATGCAAAAAGCCTTTTAAGCCACGTGCTGGATCTAGATAATTGGTGACTGAATGAGAAAACGCGGTCTGTGCCACATATGCGGCTCAGTCGGGGATAACTCCTGTGTGATCTGCGGCAGGATAGCCTGCAACAGCCATTACGATCTCGCTTCTGGGGCATGCTCCTCCTGCAGGTCAGGAAGGAAAGCAGGACTGCCAAATTCAAAGCCAAGGGCCTAACAAAGACTTCTCAGTATCGCTGTAGCATGGCTTCGTGCTCCTGCCTGAAGAGTCTGCAGCCGCTGCATTTCGTATTTTTGCAGTATTGGTTGGTGCCGTACCATTCGATGCCCAACGCCTTCATCCCTTCCACCACCTTGCAGACTGCCTCTCCCATGCTGCCTAGGGTATACTCCTCAACAAGGCTGCTTCCAAAAGAGACCTGCTTTTTTTCCACCATTCTACCCTTACAAAGATCCGATAATACCGCGCTAAGGTTCTTTGCCGTAATTCCGGGAAGAGACTTTTTCATAGAGCTGAACTTGGCGCTTCCCGAGAGCCTGATCTCCTCCAGAACTGGTATGCACCACCGCTTCCCTAGCAGATGTGCCACCGCGAGGGTCTGGCACTCCTCTCCCGCTTTATGTTCCATAAACAAAATCTCCGCTGCATGATTCTTATGTTTTTCTGTAAAATACCAATGGCAAGAGAAACGGGTCTGTAAGTATCATAAATGATACTACCCCTTTCTTAAGATCTATCCGAAAGCCCGTTACCCTGCAAATATTCCTGCGGTACCTAACACTTAAATACCCACATCTTGTATCAATCCATAAGATTAAACACTATATGTTGTGGTATACATGGAATGGAGGGTTATAAAGCGGGACGGCACTCCCGTTGGATTCGACGCATTGAAAATAGAGAATGCCATACTGCGCGCCATGGGGGCTGTTGGCATGGCAGGAAGCACCTCGAGGGAGGAAGCCGCCCTTCTCACACGTTCTGTTGTCAGCAGGCTCGGCTCGATGGGCGACACTTTCACAGTGGAGCAGATACAGGATGTGGTTGAAAAGGTTCTCGTAAGTACGGGCAACACGGAACTAGCGAAGGCCTACATACTATACCGTAAGCAGCACCAGGACATCCGCTCCGCGGCAATGCTAGTCGAGGACATACGCATGATAGACGATTACATAGGCAGGAGGGACTGGCAGGTAAAGGAGAATGCAAACATGGACTATTCCATCCAAGGTCTCAACAACTATCTGACTTCAAAGATAATCTCAGAATACTGGCTGAACAAAGTGTACGGTGAAGATGTGAGGAAAGCGCACGTTAACGGTGACATGCACGTGCACCAGCTAAACTTCCTGGGACCTTACTGCGTTGGATGGGATCTCCGGGACCTTCTTATACGCGGGTTCGGAGGTGCTAGGGGCAAGGTCGAGTCAAAGCCTGCAAGGCATCTCAGGACTGCATTGATGCAGATCGTGAACTTCTTCTACACCCTGCAGGGAGAGAGCGCTGGGGCCCAGGCATTCTCCAACTTTGATACATACCTTGCACCGTTCATAAGGCATGACCGTCTTAGCTATGCCGAAGTAAAACAGGCGATGCAGGAGTTTGTGTTCAACATGAATGTGCCCACCAGAGTCGGTTTCCAGACACCGTTCACAAATCTGACTCTTGATCTGAAGGTTCCAGAATACCTGAAGAATGATGCCGCAATAATCGGAGGGTTGTCCACAGAGACTCCATACTCCGACTTTCAAGGCGAAATGGACATGATAAACGCGGCTTTTGCGGAGGTGATGTCGGAAGGCGATTCCGTAGGCAGAGTTTTCACCTTCCCAATACCGACATACAACGTAACGCGCCAATTCGACTGGGACAATCCTGCATATCTGCCAATATGGAAGATGACCGCGAAGTACGGGATACCTTATTTTTCCAACTTCATAAACAGCGACATGAAGCCTGAAGACGCAAGAAGCATGTGCTGCAGACTGCGCCTTGACACCCGCGAGCTGAAGAAAAGGGGAGGCGGACTTTTTGGAGCCAACCCTCTGACCGGATCCATAGGGGTCTTCACTATAAATCTCGCAAGGATAGGCTACCTGTCTAAGACCGAAACGGAGTTCACGGAGAGGCTAGGGAAGCTGATGGATGTGGCAAAGGAGGGCCTGGAAACGAAGAGGAAGGCCATAGAGCATTTTACCGAGATGGGCCTCTACCCGTATTCCAAATTCTACCTGCAGGGCATCAAGGATGCTTATGGCGGCTACTGGAAGAATCACTTCGCCACGATAGGCATAATCGGGGCAAATGAGGCATGCATCAACTTCATGGGAAAGGACATAACCACTTCTGAGGGCAAGGCATTTGCGCTTCGCATAATGGACTTCATGCGGGCTAGAATGGAGGAATACCAACTGGAGACGAACAGCATATACAATCTCGAGGCCACTCCCGCAGAGAGCACATCCTATGCGCTTGCAAAAGAGGACAAGAGAAGATTCGGGAACATACTGGTGGCAAATGAAGCTGAGTACAGAAAGGGCGCAGCCCCCTACTATACCAATTCGTCACAGGCGCCTGTCGGGTACACGGATGATGTATTCGAAGCCTTGAAGAATCAGGACGAGCTTCAGTCAAGGTATACTGGCGGCACTGTGCTGCATGCATTCCTTGGCGAGGCTATGCCTTCTCCAGAAGCAACGAAGAGTCTTGTGAGAAGGATAGCGGAGAATTTCCGCCTTCCTTACTACACCATTACCCCAACCTTCAGCATATGTCCTGTTCATGGCTACCTTTCAGGGGCTCATGAATACTGCCCGAAATGCGATGAGATCATACTGAAAGGTGTATCTAAATGAAAAACGAATGCGAAACAGGAGAGCTTGATTCCAAAGAGCTTAGAGAGAGAAGATCCGAGAGAAGCAGGTGCGAGGTGTACTCGCGGATAGTGGGATACCTGCGGCCCGTTTCCCAATGGAACCTTGGAAAACAGGAAGAATTCAAGGATAGAAACACATACGACAAAACTTCGGAAAAGGCATGCTGCTAGGTGCTGTCGTGCGGATTGGCGGGTTCCAACGGGTCAGCCTCATTGATTATCCCGGCAAGATTACATCTATAGTCTTCTTGCAAGGGTGCAACATGAGGTGCCCGTTCTGCCATAACTCCGAACTAGTCTTCAGTAATACAATGAATGTGGGATTGTATGATGAAGAGATGGTGCTCCGGAAGATTGAGGAGAGCAAGGGCTTTGTCGAGGCAGTCGAGATAACGGGGGGCGAGCCTACGCTTCAGAAGGGTCTCGCGCATTTTATAAGAAGATGCAAGGAGCTGGGTTTCCTTGTAAAGCTTGACACCAATGGCTCTGATCCTGATGCAGTAAGAATGCTTCTGAATGAAAAACTGATCGACTATGTCGCTATGGACATCAAGGCGCCGCTCAATGCCGAGAGATACAGGACCGCAACAGGAACGCAAAACGATACGATGGCAGGTAAGATAGGTCAGACTGCAACGCTTCTGATAGGCTCAGACATAGATTATGAGTTCAGAACCACCGTGGTCCCAGGCATAGTAGAGGTGGACGACCTGATAAAAATTGCGGGAAGCGTAAAGGGGGCCAGGGCATACTATCTCCAGCAATTCACACCTACACATTCACTCGATCCTGCGTTTCGTACAGTAAAGCCTTACGATTCGGCTAAGCTTAGGGCAGCTAAAGACGCGATAGAGAATCTCTGCCTTGTAAGAAAATGCGAGATACGCGAAGTCGGCACATAGCATATCATTTTCCATATCGGTAGTGGAAATGAAAACAGAATAAATAAGGCATTTTCCATATACAATGGGTATTTGCAGCTTGGTGATTGCGGATGGATGTAAGTTTCTCTGAGCTTAGGAAGGTCTTCGGGCCCGCATGGCTTACGATGATGGCGAATGTAGAGGCAGCGAGCATAATAACCGCGATGCAGACGGCTGCTCTCTTCAAATACCAATTCATCATAATAATACTGCTTCTCATAATACCTCTTTATTTCATATGCGAGATAGCTGGAAGGGTCGGCTCGGCAACCGGGATGGGCCTCGGAGAGCTCGTAAGGAGGAATTTTTCAAAAAGAATGGCTCTTCTCCTGAGCGTACCCATGGCGGCTACCGACCTGCTCAGCTACGTTGCAGAATATGCCGCAATCGCAGTAGGAATGGAGATCATCGGCATATCCCCGCAGGTAACTCTGCCTTTGGTATACCTATTGCACATAGCCATAGTCTACAAAAAGAAATATGCTGCAGTGGAGAAGGCACTCCTCGTCCTCTCGATGGTAATGGTGGTCGTATACCTTCTCTTCATGACAAAAGGGGTATCGAACTATCCTTTTATTCCTAAAGGAATCAGCCATGATTTTCTATTTCTTGTAGCTGCGAATGTTGGTGCCGTGATAATGCCGTTCATGCTCTTCTACCAGACATCCGCTACAGCCAAAAAAGAATACCGTTCGGTGCAGGCGACAAAGGTGGAAACATTTGTCGGAGCGGTGTTTAGCGAGATACTAGTTGTAGCGATAATGGTGGTAAGCGCGCGCCTGAATGCAGATATCAGTATCACAAGTCTGAAGAGCCTTGGAACTGCGATAATAAGTATAGGCGGCACTTCTTCAGCGATGGTATTCTCTATCGGGTTGGTATCTGCAGGGTTCCTTGCCCTAGTGGTGATATCCATGTCGGGAGCCTGGGGCATTGCAGAAGCACTTGGGGTTAAAGACAAAACGTGGTTCAAGATCTATGTTTTAGAGTCCCTTCCCGCTGTCATAGTCGCACTTATTCTTCCCAACCTTATAATGCTGGTGCTCTATCTCATGGTTGCGCTTGTCTTCGTTCTCATAGGCCCGGTGGTAACAATGGGTCTGCTTGCCGAGAACAAGGAGATCATGGGAAGGCACTCGCTGAGAGGGTTTGGCAGGATGGCATTCTGGGCGAGCGTTGCTGTTGTAATAGCCTGCGGCTTCCTTGCATTTATATGACTATACCAACGGGTTGCCCCAGAGATATTTATAAAACTTCATGCAGAAGTTCCCCCATGGGACTGCTTAAGTCGATCGGCGCTCTGATAGGTTTCTATGCCTACTCTATGGGTTTATTAGCCTAGAGTATACCCCAACCCCTTGGGGTGGGGACACTAATATCGAAGATGCAACAGTCTTGCGATACAGCATACCCCACAGCTTGCTGTGGGGTGGTTGATTCGTTCTCTTTTCCGTCCTTTTTTCAACTACGGGAAGCGAGCTAGCTGGAATCATATTATCTCCTATCATATCTCTTTATGTTTTGCTGCGGTATTTATACCAGATAAAGAACATCGATATAAAAAGGTTTATCGCTTCGTGCGCAATCCTATTGGCAGGATGGATGGCATATTTAGCTGTATTTGCAAATTTGGGTTTCCTGTCTTTCATATTGACCTCCGCCCTTATAATTTTAAACATGGCCCTGTTCTTTGCAGCATTGAAGGTTAACGGAATATCGGGTTTGGCAAAACTTGAAAAAGAAACCACCCACAAAACAGACGTGGCATATCTTATAGGTGTGATGGGCAGTATGATCCTAATATTGTTGGTTCCCCCTCCTGGCCGTACCGGTCCTTCCATTGTTTCCTCGTGTATTGCAAGCCCTGGATACTACTGCAGCAATCCGGTTTTTGGCCATTCGACAGGCAACATAACGGTACAGATAGGACAGGATACTGGAACCAATTGGACTGCAGTGAATGCGATATTTGTGCCTGATCAGTATGAATCGGCAGTTGTTTCAGCGCAGAACCTCGGGAGCGGAGGAATAGGGGGTTTCGGAACAGCGTATTCAGCTAATGTGTATTCAATAGGCAGCATACCTTCCGGCACACAGACAACAGTACATTTCAACGCATGGAATGGAATCATAGTTGCAGTCGGAACAGCAGCGCTAGGATACATATGGGTTTCGTACACAACACCTGCAGACAATACGGCCCAATATACAGTGCTGGCATCTATAGGTGTGAATGCAACCTGACGACAGTCTATAGTCCCTGGAAGTCTGATGCGACCTTCCCCGGAGGGAAAATCCTGCCGTTCTGCGCCTCAACCGGTAGCCCGGTTTCCAAAGCTATCCTCTTAAGCTCCGACATGTCTATCATCCTTTCTGTAAAAAGTTCAGCGTATTCTATATTTCCCAGAGTCACCCTCTTCACCTCAAAAGTCATCTGCTGAAACATGCCGCTCCTCACCACGCGGATCTTTATACTGCCTTTCTTTATTATCTCCAATGTTTTTCCTGTGATATCCGCAGCCATAAGCAGCACCCTTTCCAATGGAGTTCGGCAAGCACTTTATATAAACCCTAGCACCACGGAAGCCCGATACCCTACAATATCCAACAGCAGCAGTAATGCATCTTATACCTGTCTCGGTAAATCACGGGCAACGTTATTTAAATTGTCTAATCTTGTATAGGGGTGTATGGTGGCGCTTGCATACATTGCTGTACTGGTCTTTATCCTATTCTCCATCGCAGAGCCTGCGGGATTGCTTCTGACTTCAAAGCTAATGAGAATAAACAAGGAGCAGAACTCCATATCCAAGCTCAATTTCGAGAGCGCTGAGGAAAGCGTAGGAAAGCGCATAACGATAATGTCGGAGTACTTCCACTACTTCTCTGCGTTCCTTGCATTCGAGATTATAGTGGCCGTTATTCTGATCTGGGCCGGTGTGGCGAGGTCTCTGCCAAAGACCGCCAGCGTGGGGATTCTCATGCTCGCGCTTCTGGGGTTCGCAATGGAGGGATTCGTGATAATATTCGCCAGTAAAAAAGAGGAGGGCTAATGGATTATGAGATAGACAGGAACAGCGGGGAGTTCCTTAATGCTAAGAAGGAAATGGACATGCTTGTCATGGAGTCGATGAAAAGCCAGAAAGTAAAGCCAAACGTCGTATTCGCGAAGCTCTCGGAGCTTACGAAGGCCTTTTCCGGCAGCATAGTGCAGTGGTCAAGGATAAATTCACTATGGCCCCTGCAGTTCGGCCTTGCATGCTGCGCTATAGAGCTCATGGCATTCGGCTCGCCGCGTATAGATGCGGAGCGCAAGGGTTACCTCCTCTTCAGGTCGACGCCACGGCAGGCAGACGTGATGGTAATAGCCGGATGGGTTACAAAATCGATGGTGCCTGAGATAAAACGCATGTACGAACAGATGGCCAGGCCCAGGTACGTGATAGCGTTCGGGGAGTGTGCCACTGCCGGAGGTCCGTGGTGGGAGAGCTACAATATAATAAATGGGATAGACCAGGTACTTCCTGTTGACGTATATTCGATAGGCTGCCCTCCAAGGCCCGAAAATCTTTTCGAAGCCCTGATGAAGCTCCAGAAGAAGCTTGGTGGTAAGGTTGAAGATTGAAAGGAACTTCCTGAAGCCTAAGATGGCCGAGATGAAGAAGGAAGGCTTCGATTATCTTGTAAAGATAACGGCCGTCGACTATGTGACTTACGTCGAGGCCGTTTATGTAATCAGGAACATCGATAAAGATACCGAGATGCTCCTCGAGGTAGATCTGGATCCTTCCGATCTGTGGCTGCCTACAATGCTTCCTATTTACAAGGCGTCCGACTGGTACGAGCGCGAGCTTCAGGAGATGTTCGGAATTGAGATAAAAGGCAGGAGAGCTCGCCGACTTCTGCTCGAAAAATGGGACGGCAAGGAATATCCATTGCGTAAGAGCTTCAAATGGAACGCGCCTTACGCTACGAGTGAATGATATGTCTGTAACAAGGATAAACGTAGGGCCAGTGCATCCAAGCACACACGGCGTATTCCGCATGGTTGTGGATGTTGATGGTGACACTGTGCTTGGGGTGGAGCCTCACATCGGCTTCCTACACCGGGGAGTTGAGAAACTTGTCGAGAACCGCATGTATCTGCAGTGCCCGCCATACATGGAGAAGCTGGATTACATAGCCCCGATGGCGATGGGGGACAGTTACATCTCGGTTGTCGAGAAAGCGCTTGGAGTGGAAGTGAAGCCAAAGGCCCAGTACGTACGCCTGATACTTCTTGAGTTGCAGAGAATAGCAAGCCATCTTCTATGGCTCGGCACCCTGTGCAACGATATAGGCCAGATGTTCACCGGTTTCATGTGGGGCTTCAGGGACCGTGACATAATACTGCGCCTGCTGGAAGACGCCACTGGGCAGCGAATGTTCTACGTAAACATGAGGCTAGGCGGGCTTGTACGCGATCTTCCTGCCGATTTCGAGGAACATGCCCTGAAAACGCTCGATTACTTGGAAGGCAGACTGGCCGATTATACCGATCTGCTGGAAAAGAATCCCATATTCATGGAAAGGATGAAAGGCATAGGTATCCTGAAGGCTGAAGATGCGAAAGATCTCGGAGTCACCGGTCCTGTACTGCGGGCATCAGGGGTATCCTATGATGTGAGGAAGAACAATCCATATTACGCTTACGCCGCCCTAAACTTCAGGCCCGCCATACAAGGCAGCGGCGACAACTTCGCAAGGTACAAGGTAAGGATGCTCGAGATGGCAGAGAGCATACGCCTTGTGAGGGAAGCATTCAAGAGGATGCCAGACGGCGACGCCACCGGAATGCAGATACGGCTGATAACTCCGAAGGCCCAGAACCGGATATCCACGGTGAGCAGGGAATGCCCGCGCGGGGAGCAGTTCCTGTATCTTGTGGCTGATCCACAGAAAGCTTATAGGTTCTCGATCAGATCGCCGACGTTCATCAATCTGGCAGCGCTGAGTCATATCTCAAAGGGGCAGCGGTTTGCAGATATAATTGCGATACTTGGCACTCTTGACCTGGTGATGGGAGATGTCGATAAATAGCATCTACGGGCTCTTTGTCTCAGGGCTCAGTTCGAGCAATCCCCTTACATTCCTGGTCTCGGTAGTGGCGTACGCAATAATAATAATGGTGATAATGTCTGTATTTGCATACCTCTTCGGGTGGGTCGAGAGAAAGCTAATAGCAAAGGCACAGTACAGGCACGGTCCCACCTATGTGGGAAAATTCGGAATACTGCAGAATCTGGCAGATCTGATCAAGCTCATCGCAAAGGAAAAGATGGTTCCGTCGAATGCCAACAGGATTCTATTTGCGCTGGCTCCTCAGATACTAGTGGCGATGGCCACCCTCCTAATACTGCTTCTGCCTTTCTCTCCAACGCTGCAAGCGACAAATCTTGGGGTAGGCCTGCTCGCGATATTCGTGATACTGGGTTTCACTCCCATACTGCTCTTCATCGCTGCATTCTCGAGCGGTAATAAGTTCGCCGACATAAGCGGCCAGCGTTCTGTCCTGCTGCTTATAAGCTACGAGTTGCCCATGATGCTCGTGATAGCTTCTGTGGCCCTCATCGCAAACGGATACAACCTGCAGCACATAATAGCTGGCCAATCAAAGTTTGCATACGCATTCATAATGCCGATAGGCTTGTTTATATTCTTCGTAACCATGCTCGCGGAGTTGGAAAGGACGCCGTTCGACCTCAGGGAGGCGGATTCCGAGCTTATAGCGGGATGGCTGACCGATATGAGCGCACCATACTATGCTCTTTCATTGCTTCTAGATTATACTCGCATGTTTCTTGGCGGCCTTCTTATAGCGATCCTCTTTTTCGGCGGCTGGTCAGGACCTCTGCTCCCGCCTGCTGCATGGCTGGTAATAAAGGCTTTTCTGATAGCACTGTTCATCATAATAATCAGGGTTACTCTTGTCAGGATGAGGATAGACCGTGTGCTGAGGTTCGGATGGGCGTGGCTGATACCCCTAGCATTAATAAATCTTGTACTGACTTATGTATTATTCGGGTGAATTCCTAATGATAAAGCCAATATCGAAAGTAATCAAGGCCCTTGCGGAGGAGAGGTTTACCACCGAATTCCCTGAAGAGAAGGAATCGCTTCCGGATTCATACAGGGGGATGTTCAGGCTTGACAGGGACACCTGCATAAGCTGCTCAGCATGCGAGCGCATATGCCCTAACAAGACAATAACAATGGTGGGGATAATCACCGATCGCGGGGAGAAGGTAATGCCGCAGATAGGCATAGAGCGCTGTCTCTTCTGCGCGCTGTGTGCGGAGGTCTGCCCTCCGAAATGCCTCACGCTTGGCAAGGAGTACGAAGTCTTCGTGGCTTACGACAAGAGGGATCTCATAAAGAGGCCCGAAGAGCTGGAATAGACATGATACCTTATGAACTACCGATATTCATTTCAGTATCAGCGCTTACCGTATGCGCTTCCTACGCAGTGCTTGCCGAGAAGCAGATATTCCGCTCTGTAATAGCACTCACTCTCGCATTCACGGGCAGCTCCCTTCTCTTCATGTTCCTGGATCAGACCTTTGTGGCGTTCCTGCAGCTCTTCATTTTCGTAGGAGGCCTCTCAACATACCTCATTGTTGCGATAGCGGCTGAGGAAACAAAGAAAAAGCCGATAAGCATAGCATACTTCACAGTGCTGGCGCTTCTGCTCTCCGCCGGGCTATCCGCGATAGCAGTACGCTCGGGGCCCGCCTCCGTTCATGGAAGCAGCTTCCTTGGCGCAGCTTCCGCTGCCATATCCTCATACTATCCGATGCTATACGCATCCGCACTGCTCCTGTTTGCTTGCACTTTGGGCAGTGTGATAGTTCTAAAGAAGCACATAAGGTTGATAGTATGATACCTCTTGAATTTCCAATGGTGCTGGGAATGGTCGTGATAGCCATAGCACTTGCTGGAATTTCCACCGAACGCCATTTCATAGTAATAATGCTCGCCGTGGAGCTAATATTCCTGGCAAGCACCATACTGCTGGTCTCGTTCTTTTCATATTCTACTGATCCTAACCCGATAGGCGTAATGGCTCTGATATCCGTCTGGTCTGTCGCAGCGGCAGAAGTCATAACCCTGATAGCATTCTATGTGTACATCAAGGCAAAGGGTTACGATTTCGACGTTACGAAGCTTTCGAAGATGAAGTGGTAAAAAATGATCGCGCTGATACTGTTATTGCCTGTATTCATTGCATACATTCTTACGGCAGTGCTTCCCAACGGGCCACGGATAAAGTACTTTGCAATAATCGGCACGCTGGCAAGCCTGGTCCTCCTTCCATTCATCGGATACGGCAACTACTCCGCACGGTGGTTTGCCGTAGGCGGATACGGCTTTGACCTTTCGGTATCCGTAGCGCCTCTGAACTACATGCTCCTTGCAATAATCTTGATAATAGCGCCATTCGTATTCCTATACTCTTTCGGATATATCAGTGCTAGGAACGAGCAGAAGCGTTTCTACCTGGAGATGCTCGGGTTTGAGCTTTCTATGCTCGCATTCGCTATGAGCGGCGGCCTGCTGCTGTTGTTCATATCCTGGGAATTCCTGAGCTTCACGAGCTATCTCCTGATAGGCTTCTGGTACGGCCGGGCCGCGCCTCCCCGCGCCGCACGCAAGGCATTCACCATAGTCCTGATCGGGGACCTCGCACTTCTGGGCGCCATTGTGATATTGTGGAACATCTTCGGAAGCCTAAGTTTCAGCACTATAGCACTGGCTGCTACTCCTATAGGCCAGGCATACTCCTATTTCGTTTCCGCCGCAGTGCTCTTGATAATCGCGATATTCACGAAATCTGCGCAGTTTCCTTTTCATGAGTGGCTCCCCGATGCGATGGAGGGTCCAACTCCCGTATCGGCATTCCTGCACTCCAGCACGATGGTGAAAGCAGGTGTCTTCGCATCAATACTGCTTCTTCCTGTATTCATTGCAACTCACACAACTTCGATACTGTTTTACGGCAGCGCCATAACAGTCGCACTCTCTACACTCAATGCAATGAAGGAAACCCACATAAAGAAAGTCATAGCGTACTCAACGATCCAGGAGCTCGGCCTCATGATATTTGCGATAAGCGGCGGCGCAGTCCTTGCCGGAATATACTTCTTCCTGGCTCAGAGCTTCTATAAGGCTCTTCTTTTCTTCAGCTCAGGGTTGATTATGAACGCGTCCGAAACGGAGGATATAACAAAGGCGTACGGCCTGTCTTATAACAAGCTAATCTACTTCTCAACGGCATTCGGAGTACTCTCCCTGGCAGGTTTCTTGCCGTTCGACGGTTTCTTCTCGAGCGCCTCGATCAGCTCGTCTTTTTCCTCAAATCTGGTCGTCTACGTTGCCGTAACTGCGACAAGCCTGCTTACCAGTTTCTACATATTCCGCTGGTTTCTCCTAGGCTCAAGGCCTACGAAAAATGAGCGCATAAAGGTATCTTACGCACATCAGCCCAGAAGCATGGTGTATAGCGTTGTTGCCATGGCCCCTCTGCCTCTCGCAGCATCAATAGTATTTTTCTATCTGAAAGGATTTCTCGTGTCCAGCACTCCCTACTACCTCTACGGATATCTGTCTTCAAGCGCAATCCATATCTTACCTGCAGACGCCATTCTCGAAACCGCAGTAATACTCGCAGGAGCAGCCATAAGCTTTGAGGCAATCAGACGCAACACCGTCCTAAGAAACCGGCCTCTTTACTATCTGGTGTACAGCCGCATCGTGTTTGACGCGGCGTACACTCATTTCGCAAGGTTTGTTTACGAGATATCCGAAGGCGTTGCGCTTTTCGACCTTTACGTGAGCGATGCATTCGATTCGGTGGGAAAAGCAGTACTCCGATCTGGATACGCGCTGCGGAGGCTATCATCCGGAAGCATAAACCTTTACGTGCTTGCGTTATCGATAGGCATACTCCTGATAATAGCTTACGCATACCTTACGGGCATACCTGGTGTTTAAATGATGGCAATAACGCTTCTATTCCTGCTATTCTCATCCGCACTCCTATTCGGAAACACTGCACTTAAGCTCTACGGTAAGAAAAAGCAGGTACTCTCGTTAAATCTGCTCCTGCTTGCACTCCTCTCTTTATCCTCATTGTACATGCTTCTCTCCGGAACCGATTCCGTTGTGGCAGGAATGATCTCTGTGGATCCGTTCTCTGCATTCTTTGCGCTTCTATTCACCCTCGGAATGATACTGGTGCACTTGCTCGCATACCAGTACTCTGAAGACTATCCTGGATTCGCGCTGCTTTCATGCTTTACGCTGGCTGGCATGTACATGGTTTCGCTTTCCACAACAATCATAACTATATTCGTAGGACTTGAGCTAGCATCAATACCTACCGTCTTCATGATACTGCTATCCAAAAAGAGCCTTGAGGCAGCAGCAAAGCTTTTCATCATGGCTTCAATAGCCACCGCTATATTCTCGCTTGCAATGGCACTAGCATACGGAGGTTCGAACACACTTTCGCTGACACATTCGCAGGAGAGTTCCCTTATGTTATTCGCGGCCCTTCTTTTCATAGCGGCACTCGGATTCGAATCGTCAATCTTCCCGTTCAACCTTCTCCTACCTGACGTGTATCAGGGAAGTCCCGCGTATCTGACTTCTATGCTTGGCGGCATTAACAAGAAAATGGGTTTCTCCGCACTGATACAGATACTCATACTGGTCTTTATAGCATACAAGTCGGCCTTCGCGGTCATAGCAATAGCATCTGTGCTAACGATGTTCTATGGAAACATAGTGGCGATGATGCAGAAAAACATCAAGAGGATGCTCGCGTACTCCTCGATAGCGCAGGCAGGATATATCCTGATAGGAGTAGCCACCGGCACGCAATCTGGGATAGCGGCGTCCCTTTTCCAGATATTTTCGCATCTTTTCATATTCATAGGCCTGATGGGTATAGTCGCGTGGCTTGAGGACAGGAACAGGCACGACATAGATGCGCTGATAGGACTTCACAGCGAGAACAGGCTTGCTGCATTCTCCCTCGCTCTATTCATGCTCTCCCTTGTAGGGCTTCCATTCACTTCCGGATTCATCGGCAAGTTCCTGATATTCACGGGGGCGATAGGAGCGAATCTTGCAATACTCGCGGTCATCGGGATAATAAACAGCGTGATATCTGTGTACTACTATGCAAGGCCCATAATGGCGGCATACACTGGCAAGGCGGATCCAAAACCCGCCAAGCTAAGCGCCCCTGTACTTATCACTATCACAGTCTGCATTGTCGTCACGCTCCTCTTTGGCATATTTCCGCAGCCGTTGGTATCAATGGTGAGCCACGCAAGTAGCTATCTGTTCCGGTGATAGCAGTACGGGTCAGACAAGCATGCCTGGCAGCAGTCCGAGCGTTATTGTTGCAACCATAAGGAAGATTCCGCAGTATACAACACTCCTTCCCAACTCCCTGTACGCCCCGCTCTCCTGCCTGCTTAAGAATACCCTCTCTACAAGCCAGAGCAGAAGCGCACCCAACATCAGTATTGCACCGAGAGGTACTATGCCAAGGAAACCGAATGATCTGAACGAGCCTATGAAGATCAGAAGATCGCCTATGAACCCTGAAGTGAGCGGTATCCCTATGACTGCCACCGATCCCAATATGAACAGATACGCCAGAGCCGGGAAGTTCCTTACGATTCCTTTCAGCTTCGAGATCTCCAGGGTGCCGAAAAGCTCATCAAGAGTGCCCGCTATAAGGAAGAGAACAGAGATCGCTATTCCATGGCTAAGCATTGCATAGAGAGCGCCGTTCGTGCCGAATACGCCCACGGCAGCGGCTCCTACTGCGACAATGCCCATGTCAGCAACGCTGGTGTATGCTATCGCCCTTTTGAGATTCGTCTGTCTCATCGCAGTGAACGACCCATATACTGCGGAGAATCCGAAAACGAGGGCCAGATAATATCCGTAATGCATTGCTACTGGAAGCATGAGAAACATGAGCAGAAGGCCGTAACCTCCGAACTTCAGGAGGACTCCTGCGAGTATCATACTCCCTGTTGTGGGTGCTTCGGTATGGGCATCAGGCAGCCACGTATGGAAAGGAAACACCGGCATCTTTATCATGAACGAGACTATCAGGAGCAGCGAGACAAGTACCTGGGTTGCGTAAGGTATGGTGTCCGCGCTGCCTATTATTCCGTATATGCTGAACGTGTGGGGTGTGACTGAGGAGTACAGCAGTATTACCGAAACAAGTAGCAGGAGACTGGAGATAAGCGAATATATTATGAATTTGAATGCAGCATACCTCTTGTCGTATCCTCCATAAATGAATATTATGAAGAACATCATCACCTCGGCTATCTCCCAGAATACATAGAAGAAGAAAAGGTTTGCAGAGAGGAATACTCCAAGGGACGCGCCTTCCGCTATGAGAAATATCACATTGTAGATCCTCTCTCCTTCCCTTATAAAGTATTCGCCAACCATTGACGCAGCGAGGAAGACTATCGATGTCATTATTAGGAGTATGGTGCTAAGCCCGGTGAGCTGAAAGCTCAGGCTCAATCCTAAAGTGCTGAGATATCCGACGCTGAATGAAACATCGGCATGGTTAATGTGCATGTAAACTGCCAGTATCGAAAGCAGGAACACAGCAAGAGCCGCTCCGAAGGATATCCTGAAAAGATGCCTCCTGTCAGATACAAGCACCGGAAGAATAGAGATAAACGGTATCAGTACTATCAAAGGCAGTATTGGATTCATGTCAACTCCGAAAGGAAAATCTTTTATTATCTACCAGGATAAGAACATATAAAGCAATTTGTGTTCTTATGCCCGGAACTGAGGAAGGCTCTGCAAAGGGGGCGGAGCTTGATAAAATCATAAAAGAGCACGGAGGCCTTATAAGCAGAGATATGGCCCGTGGAATACTCGAAAATGGATCCGTACGCGTCTCGAACGCATCTGCGCAGGAGGTCTGTGCTGGCAAGTTCCCGGAAGGAGGCCTTGTAAGCGTGGAGGACCATGTTTACAAGATATCCAACAAGAAGCGCTTCGAGAGGAATGGCTTAGAACGTTTCCGCCGCACTCTTGTGCTCGGATCGAAGGGATCGACTGTCGTAGTATCGCTCTGGGACAAGCAGGCAGACCTTGCAGACTCGCTTCTCATAGAGCGCGGTGATAGGGTGCTGGCGAGCAACCTGCGGGTGAGGAAGGCTCCAGATGGATATGAGCTCTCCAGCATCTCAAGCACCTACCTATCAAGGCTCTCACCTTCTGAAACGCAGTTCAGGAGATTCTTGGATATCAAGGCCGGTGAGCGTGATATCGATCTGGTGTGCAAGGTGGTTGCCGTAAGTCCGATCCGCTATTTTATGGACCTAAACGGGGGCCAGAGCGGCGTTTCAGACTGCACTGTCACTGACGGCTCAACAGAAGCCAGGCTTACTATGTGGAGATCATCAAGCCAATATGCAGCTACGCTTCACCCTGGAAACTATATAAAGGCTGAGTCGATAGATGTCAGGGAAAGAGAAGGTCTGATCGAATTTGTAGCCGGAGATTCGTCCCGTGTGCTGGTTAGCAATAGATTTAAACCAGTGATGGAAAGGGCATGAGTCCTGGGCAAGATGAGGATCAGCTCCTATGCACCTTGGCGAGCGATACTCTCGCACCGCTCTCCTCGATGAACCTCTCCCTGTTCAGGACTGCGATATCCGCTCCCATTCTTCCTACCTCTGCATTGTTGAACGCTGCAAAAACAACGTTACCCACCCCAAGGCCCTTTACGAATATCTCGATATGCGGCAGGGTCTCACTGAAGCGGCCGTGCACCATGTACGTGCCCTCCAGCGGCGCCATTGCAGCTCTCAATATATCCGAGTACGCTGCGAACTGTCCAACGCTTTCCATTACAATAAGATATTTTTCTCCGTGATACTCAGACTTGTACACGCTGTCTGTGTGTATAACTTCAGAAGTCACCATGACTCCTGGAAGCAGGTATCCCAGGTATTCTGCATTGAACTGCGCGAGCTGCATTTCTAGCTCCTCTCTGTTCCTGAATGCGAGCTTACTGTAAGGATACACAATCTCCATTACACTGTCGCTTACTTGCATGCCATCATTAACAACACCGTTCACCAAGCCGCAGAATCCGCAATCGTCATGTCCCCTAACGGTCACATCTGTTATGCCTTCCTTTCTAACAACATGTGAGATCGTTCCCTCATGCCCGTGCGCTATTGCCCCTGCAGTCCTCAAATGCACCCTTCCGATATCGAATTCCGAATCCATTCCCCTCATCGCTGCTTTCTCTGCATTGGCTGCGGCTGCAGTGAATCGTCTATCCCCGCACAATATCTCCAGTGTGCGTTCCGGTGCGACAATTCCAGAATCTTTTCTAACCTCAGGTCTGATTATAATCTTCATAAAATTTACCTTTTAAGTATCGGAGCCTTTGCCTAAATGGGAACACGTTGCGAATCACAGTTCAGTTTCCATCAGGCCTTATCATCTTAACCGCGGAGAATTGCGCGCTGCGCAGGTCAATGGTGCCTTTAAGCATGCTTATTTCATCGTCGCTCAAGCCAAGCCCGTCAGAAAGAAGTCTAACGTCATTGAGGTGCAATACGTTCACGGCTATCTTTATGTCCGGCATTATATCCTTTATCTCGTAGCCCTGTATAAAATATATGCTCTGTATCTGGGCATTAACTGTCTTTGCCATGTCCGCATATCTGGCATTCGAAGGCTCAGATATGACTAATACGTGCTTTCCGTTGCTTTCAGGGATCGATAGCGCTGAGAGGTCTATGAGTTCCGATGTCACCCTCAGTTCGCCAGGAAGCATATAGCTCACTGCCAACTCCTGTATGTTCTTGTTTATCCTCTCAAGCATATCCTTGCGTGCTATCGCCATACCCGCGAAGCGATCAAGAAGCACCTTCTTTATATCGTAATCGTATCCGTTGTAATGCGCAGGATTGGTAAGTGCGTCGTAAACAACACCCATCGCTCCGCAGTCCGTATGCGCAGCCACATGTAGGCTCTCAATCTCTGGGTATTCCATCAAAGCCTCCCTGATTGATCTCTCAAGGTCTGACACGTTCGCACCTGCATTCCTCATGAATAAAGTCTTTCCATCATTGTACTTCGAATCCAGGTAACCGCTCAGCCTTCTATCCATACACGAAACGACTATCCTTTCCATAAAAACATTTCTCTCAAAAGCAGTGCCCTTTGCTAGCCTGCATCTGCTAGCTCGGTGCATAATACAATGGGCATTCCTATTTGGGTAATCCTATACCTCCTGCCAGATTTATAAACTTTACTGGTCCGGTTCGGCCTAAGGCTCCATCCTGTTTATCATCCTGGGGAATGGTATCGCATCCCTTATGTGCTCAAGGTTAAGAAGCCATTTCAGCGCCCTCTCCATTCCCATCCCAAACCCCGCGTGCGGTACCGGCCCGTACCTGCGCAGGTCTATCCACCATGCATAATTGTTGAGGTTGAACTTAACTCCCTTCTCATTTTCCGTCTCAGCAATTCTCTCCATCAGCTCATCAAGCTCCCATATTCTCTCACTGCCCCCTATTATCTCTCCATGTCCCTGCGGTGCCTGCAGGTCTGCGCAAAGCACCGTCCTGTCATCCTTCGGATTCACCGGCATGTAGAACGGCTTCATCTCCTTTGGCCAGTTGTATATGAACACCGGCTTTTTTTCATCAGCGGTCAGAGCCCGTTCATCCTCGACGCCAAGATCATCTCCCCACTTCTTGTGTACGCCTCTCTGGTTAAGTTCCTCTACCGCCTTCTCATAGCTCATTCTGCCGAATGGCGGCCTGATCTTTCTGAGCGTCGCCGTATCGACTCCGAGCTCTTCAAGCACATTCCCATGCCGTTCGGCAAGCCTGGTTGCAAGACGACTGACCAATCTCTCCTGCAACTTCATGCTCTTCGCATTGTCGTAGTACGCCATCTCTGGCTCAAGATGCCAGTACTCTGCAAGATGCTTGACTGTCCTTGATTTCTCTGCCCGGTACGACGGTGCCAGTGAGTACACTTTTTCTAATGGGAAGACCATCGCCTCGGCATAAAGCTGCGAAGATTCTGTAAGGTATGCTGTATTGCCGAAGTAGTCCACCTCAAAGAGGTTGGCCCCAGTCTCTCCTCCGGCCTTAGTTATCAGCGGAGGGGTAATCTCATAAAAGCCCTGCCTGTCAAGGAATTCCCTGCAATACCTGAACGCAAATGAACGTATCTCCATTATGCCCGTCATCCTCCTGCTCCTCAGCCAGAGATGTCTTTTGTCCAGAAGTAGTTCTGTGCTTTTGTACTCGGTTATTGGGAAGGGCTCCGACCCCCCTACCTTCCTGAATGAATCCGCCTCTATCTCGTATCCTGTTGGCGCCCTGCTCTCCCTTTTCACCGTACCTGTTACATACGCGCTAGACTCGACTGCGGATTCGGCAGCCTCCCTCCATGACCTATCGTCAACCGAATCTTTCTTTATGGCAATCTGCACAGTTGATGAACTGTCCCTAAGGACGATGAAGGCTATGCCGCCGCTCTCCCTTTTCCGGTGTATCCACCCTCTTGTCCTTACTTGCCTTCCCACCTTTCCAGCAACTTCAGATATCCTAACAATGATCGCCAAGCGATCTCCCCAGATTACCCTAAGGATATGCCGTAATCATCTTTTAACCTTTTTCCATCTATTGGCGTAGGCGATTCGTCTATTGGAGATTCGAATCTCTTGTTCTTTGGGAACAGTATGAACTCCCTTATGTTCTCCTCACCGTACAGGATAGCCGCAAGCCTGTCCAGCCCTAGCGCAATCCCTCCCTCCGGCGGCGCTCCATAGCCCAGGGCCTCTATGAGGAAGCCGAAGCTCCTATCTATGCTCTCCTTCCGCATGCCTATGGCCTCAAGCACTCTCCTCTGCGTCTCAGGATCGTTTATTCTGATAGATCCTCCTCCTGCTTCAACGCCGTTTATCACAAGGTCGTATTGCCTGCTTATCACTTTCTCTGGTTCGCTGTCCAGGAATCGCACGCTCTCGGCCGTAGGAGCGCTGAACGGGTTGTGCGCCGGCTTCAACCTTCCTGTGACCTCATCCTTGTCAAAGAGCGGGAAGTTTTCCACCCATAGCATTGCGTACTCCTTCGCGTACACTCCAATCCGCTCTCCCATAGCCTTCCTTATCTTTCCCATGACCTCGAGTAGAAGGCGCTCCGATGTGTCTGCGCACACCACTATGATATCGCCTTCTCCTGCGCCGGTCTTCTTGAGTATGCCGCTGCGCGCATTTCCAAGCGAGTCTGCTATACTCTGCGGTTCTGAGGCTATCTCCCCTCCCTTTACGTACAGCCACGTTAGGCCCTTGAGCCCGAGAGCCTTCGCATGCGCTATCATACCGAGCATATAATTCTTGTCCATCTTCTGTACTCCAGAGCCGTAACCCGCATTGAAACAGAGAGCCTTAACCCTTCCCTTTGCCTCCACCACCCTGCGAAGTATGTTGTAATCGCTCTTTTCCGCATCTTCGGTTATGTCCACTATCCTGTTTTCGAATCTCAGGTCCGGCTTGTCAGAACCGTAGTTCTCCATAGCATAAGAATAATCCATATGTGCAAATTTTCCCTCTATCTCCTTCCCAAGCACGTTTCTGAATATCCTTACCAGCATGCCCTCTATAAGCCCCTCTATGTAAGCCTCGTCCTTGAATGCTATCTCCACGTCTATTTGCATAAACTCCGGCTGTCTGTCCTCTCTCGGGTCCTCGTCCCTAAAGCACCGTGCTATCTGGAAATACCTGTCAAGGCCCGCTATGATGCAGAGCTGCTTGTACATCTGCGGCGATTGCGGAAGAGAGTAGAACTTTCCGGGCATTGTCCTTGACGGTACAAGGAAGGTACGCGAGCCTGTTTCGTATGTATCTTTCACGAGCATAGGAGTCTCAAGCTCAAGGAAATCGTTCTCCCAGAAGAAAGACCTGATTTCTTTGGTGAGCTTGTCCCTGAAGAGCACCCTCCTGACCATCTCCTGCCTTCTGAGGTCAAGATATCTGTGCTTAAGCCTCATCTCATCATTTGCAAGGAATTTCCTCTTCTCTTCTATGAGCTCAAAAGGAGGCACCTCCGACTTTCCAAGTATCTCAAACGCAGAAACGAAGATCTCAATGCTTCCGGTAGGGTTTGCCTTGTCAAATGTGTCCTCTTCTCTCTTCCTTACCTTTCCTTCTGCGCGGATGACAAACTCCTTGCCTATATCTCCTGCCTTCCTTCCTACTTCTCCTTCAAAAACAAGCTGCGTGCATCCATATCTGTCGGCAAGGTCTATGAAGAGCTTGCCTCCGTGATCCCTGATGTATCTGCACCACCCGTAAAGTACCGCGTCGCCACCAACGTTCTCCTCTCTGAGCGCACCACAATTGAAATCCATGCTACTTCCGCCTCTCCTCCAGGAGCTTACCGAGCCTTTCCGCTATGTACCTTGGATTTAGCTTATGCTTTTTCATCATCTCCCCAACTATGAAATTGAATGTCTTGGGGTTCTTCTCGTACTCCTCAATCAGCCCCTCATTCTTGTTTATCAGCTCCAGTATTTCCCTATCAAGATCTTCTACCTTTACTTCCTCAACATTTATATCAATGCTACCTCCAGATAGCAATTTCTTGACAGTTTCCTCACCAACATACCCTCCTTTCTCCAGAAGCATTGCCATCTGGTCGAAGGAGTCTTCATCCATTTCCATTCCGTTGTACTTGCGCAGCAGAGATATCGCGTTTATTATGCTCTTCATGCTCCTTCTGTCCTTCGCATGTTCGAGAAGCCTCAGTGCATCCCGGTTGAACATCAGCAGCTCCCTCAAGGTATCTTCGTTCGCACCGTATCTCTCTGCGTAATCGTGAGCTATCTTTCCTGCCATCAGCGGCTTGGCAAATTCAACCCCCGTCAGGCTGTATTCTGTCAAGTCCGGATCATATATGTATCCGTACTCCTCGTCGCTTTCTTTCTCCCTGGATTCTTCAGTTACTCCCTTGCCCTCGTTGTATGAACGTGTCTCGGCAACAACGTCTTTCCCGGAATCAAGGAGGGCCTTCTGCCTTTCCATCTCGTGCCTTGCCGCATCAACAAGATTCCTTATTCCTGTCACGTTCTTCACCTCTACTCTGTTCCTACCGAGTGATATGTTCAGGTCAATCTTCAGCTCTTTCTCTATATCTATACCTAGGTAGTAGAGAATGCTCTCAAGCTCAAAGAGGAATGACCTGAGATCTTCCGGATCCACAATTTCAGGTTCAGTCACTATCTCCACAAGCGGCACCCCTGACCTGTTGAAATCTATGAGCGTGTATTCTTCTTCTCTGATTATCCTGGCTGGATCTTCCTCTAGCTGCACTCTCCTTATGCCCACCTTCCTCTTTCCATATTCCACCCCGCCATCATAACCCATCGGCTCATCCAGCTGCGTTATCTGATACGACTTGGGCAGGTCGGGATAGAAATACACCTTCCTTATGAAGGAGACCTTCTCCCGAGTCTTGCAGTTAAGCGCTTTGGCTATTCCAAGTGCTATGGAGAGGGCGCTGCCGTTAAGGACGGGCTTAGATCCCGGGAAACCCATGCATGTGGGACATATCGCAGTATTTACCTCTGCAGCGTCATTCCTGCATCTGCAGAAAAGCTTTGTATTGGTCTGCAGGGCGACGTGCACCTCAAGGCCTATCTTCATCATAATGCACCTATGTCATACCTGAACCTGTATTTGAATCCGCTCTCCCATTCCTTGAGGAAACCGAGCAGTGCGTAGTCATCGAAATGCCCTGCCGTAAGCTGCGCCCCAATCGGCATTCCGTCCGGATACGCGTAAGTGAAGGATACATGCGGGAATCCGCACAGGTTAGGCGGTATTGTAAACATGTCTGCTTTATATGATGTAAGCGGATCAAGACTTTCTGCCTCTTCAATACTCGGCGTTTTTATTGGCATAACCGGGTTCAGTATGAAACCATCCTTCAATATGCCTGCTAGTTCGTTTATGATGAGCCTCCTGACCTTAAGGGCCTTAACGTAGTATCTGTCCTTGACGCTCGCACCCCTCACAAAAGTCCCTATCGCTATCCTCCTCTTTGCCTCAATGCCGAAGTTTTCCCTTGCATCCGAGAAAAAGTCGTTGTACTTCTGGTAAAATTTATCATTCTTAAGCCCGTACTTGAATCCTGTATACTTTGCAAGGTTTGTCGATGCCTCTGCTGTGGCTATAACATAATAAGAGGCGACAGCCTTCTCAAGTATCTTGAGGCTCTTCCTCTCTATTCTGTACCCCTTTCCTGCTAGTGAATCCAGAAGCCTTGAGAACTCTCTCATGACCTCTTCGCTGGCCCCGTTGGTAAGCTCGTCTATTACGAATATATTTCCCGTGTTTCTGTCATGGTAATCGGGGTCTGTGCATGTGGCGTCATTTCCGTCGCTGCCTCTCACCACATCGAAGACCTCCCTCGCATCATCCCCGGATCTGGCCATTATCCCTATCTTATCCAGGGAGTTAGCATAGTCTATGAGCCCGTATCTCGATATGGTGCCGTATGTGGGTGTGAATCCTACAACGCCGCAGAAGGCTGCCGGAGTTGATATCGAGCCACCAGTCGATTCGGCTATCGCAACGTGGTATTTAAGTATCGATGTCGCCACTGCCGCCCCGCTGCTTGATCCGCCTGCAACATACTTCTCATTGAACGGATTCCTCGCTGGTTTCGCGCAATTCAGTCCGAAGCTTCCAAATCCGAACTCATCCATGTTGGTTTTCCCAAGAAATCCGAATCCTTTCTTCAGCATGCGCTCTACCACTGTGGCGTTGAACGGCGGCACATAGGATCCGAGCATCTTCGACGAAGCCGTGGTCTCTATACCTTTTACGCATATGTTGTCCTTCACGCTGAATGGAAACCCCTCCGAAATACTTCCAATGGCATTGAATGCGTTCAGTTTCCCATTGAGGCCCCCTATCTCCTCAATAAGCCTATTGTAATAATCTTCCCCTCTGTCTTTTTCATAGAATTCAGATATGCTGCTCATACATTCGGCCCCACTAGATAGAACCTGTATGTCTTTGCGTTGCTTAGAAGGCCTTCCTTGTTCTCGAACTCTTTCTCTCGGTCATCACCTATAAGCTGCAGCATTTCGACAGGATGGTAAGCTGGTTCAGCTCCGTCGGTATCGGTTTCGTCAAGAACGCCGAAATAAGCGACCACTTCCTCAAGATCCTTCCTTATCTTTTCTGCTTCCTCAACTGTCAAGTGCAGTCTGCATATTTTCAGTAGCCTCTCAAATCCCATCTCATCCATAATTATCAACATCGCCGAGAGTCCAAACCCCTGCCTCAGAATTAGGATCCAGAGACGCGCATCAGCTTCTTGCCGCTACCGTTGCCCTGTGTTCCTTGCCTTCTTGTCTGAACATCTCCAGTGCCACTGCCCCTGAGCAAGCTCTTAGCGTCAGGTATCTCTATACCGCCGGCCCTGTACTCGGGCGCCCTCCTCCTTCCTACGCTCACATAATTCCTGTTGAATGCATCCCTGAACATCCTATCCTGTTCCTCCCTTGTGGCCGCTGCGCCACCTATATTTGCGATAGCCTTCCTTACCTCTGCAAGTGAAGCAGCGGCATTTGCGACAACGAACGGAATGGTACCCGATGCAAATATGATCCCTACTTCCTTCGCGTCCCTGCTTACCTTATACTTTCCCGGCGTGCTTTTTGAGCTGTATGAACTGGGAACGAGGATCAGCGGCGCAGCGCCTCCCTTCTCTTGCAGTATCACATGTGCATCCGCGAATACGCCGAGCAGGTGCTTCGGCAGGCCGTGAGATCCGTAGCCTATTACGACTATGGCATCCGCCCCTCCTTCCACTGCTCCCTTCAATGCGCCTGCCACTATCTCCGGGGTGTATGAGGTGTCAAGCCTCATCACGAATATCCTGTAGTCATCGACGCTTGTGTCGAGGTAGGGTGTTTCCTTCCTTGAGCCTATTGCGCGTTCGGTGTACCTGATCTCGAAAGTTACCCTTCCATTGTTAACCGTAGCTACCAGTCCATCTGGATCTATGAACGTTATGTGCTCCCTGTCTTTTCCGTTTATCTCAATAGTGAACTTTTCCTCGCTTACCATTGCTCCATCGAGAACCCTGCCTCCGAAGACACAAAATATGCCCCCTTTTGAGTCCATATGCCGCACTTGCAGTGCGAATGCTATTGCATCTGCAAGATTAGATGCAGCATCAGAATCGGCATTCTCAATAGGGTAAGTGGCCCCGGTGAACACCACAGGGATGCTCGGATTTCTTACCATGAAAGAGAGCCTTGAGAGTGTTTCTGCCATTGTGTCTGTGCCATGCGTCACTACTATCGCATCGTATTTAGCCCCTGTCATGTGCGAGAATACTGCCTGCGCGATGCGCTTTTGCTTTTCTGAGTCCATGTCCGTGCTGTCTTCGTTCATCAGATGCATGGTCTCTATATTCAGCTGACTTCTGCTGAAGCCGTATACCCCCAACTTTCTCAACGCCTTCTGTACAACCCTATCGTTGGTTCCTTCAACCGGCTTCATGCCGTCTCCAGAGCTCGCGCTGCCTATAGTGCCCCCTGTAGTCAGAATCAATAAGTTATAGCGCCTTCCTTCAGAATCCACTTCCATTACCTTGGAAGAAATAAGCTGACTGTACTAGCGCATAACTAATATATAACATTTGTGTATTGCCAAACAAAACGTTCCTCCTCACGAGAGGGCTTTGAAGCCCCTCTCCTGAGAAGATCCCCACATCCCACTGCCGCTTTCATACCCCATGTATGCCGATTCATCTATGCAATGGATACTTTCGCATCCGCTATAACTAATGTCCGAGCCTGTATAAATATCCTTGCATTAAAAATATAGATTTCTTGCAAATGCACTACCAATCTTTTTATATTTTACTGCATAAATTACAATAATGGACGAATTTGATGAAGAATTAATAGCGAACGTGGATAGCGGAACGATAAAGTACACCAGCCTGGCAAAGAAGATGAACGCTCCACTCTCTACCGTCCATTTCCGCATAAAGCGGCTCGAACGGGAGAAGATTATAAAGAACTACAAGGGGGAGATAGACTGGAAGAAGGCAGGCTTCTCCCTGATGGCATTCGTCATGGTCAGTGTTGATATAAACCTGCTCAAGAGTCTTAATCGCACCCAGGACACGCTACTTAAAGAACTCCTCGATATAATGTACGTAAGGGAGGGATTCGTTACCACAAGCGACGCGGACATGATACTGAAGGTGATAGCGAAGGACACCACGCACTTCAAGGAGATACTCCTTGATTACATACACTCAAAGGCAGGCATCATCAACACGAAAACGATGATAGTGCTGGGCTGATCGCACAACATCGGCGAGCATCATGGATGAAGACCTGCTAAAAAAATATAACGACCTATACCTCTCGGTTATAATGCGGTACCGTGACTACATAGAGGAGAATGAGAATCTTTACGTTGCCGAGCTTCCGGGGCTGGTTACGCCTGAAGATGATGCGGTGGTCTCCTTTGCCGAGGGAATAAAGGGGAGCTCCTATTCCTATGACACCGACTTTGCCAGTGCAGCCGTTTCGGCGCGCAGGTACGTTGATTCATTAAGCACGATCTCGCTGCCGATCCAGTTCTGGCAGAGGACATCAGAGACAATGCGCAATGCCGCAGGCGATGCCTTCGACAAGGCCGTGCTCCTGTGCAGCATACTTATAGCGCTAGGAAATACCTCTTCCCGAGTACTGGTGCTCACAAGGGAAGCAGAGCGGAGCATAGCTGTATACTTCGAGCACGCTGGGCTTACGACGTACATTGATATTGAGAAAGGCATTCGCGTATTCGACAGCAAAGAGTCCATGCTGCGCGAGGCGATGGGAAGAACTGGTTCAGAGTCCACCGCCTATGAGTTCAACGACAGGATGTATGCGGATATAACCTGATCCGGCTACCTTCTTACTCTCTTAAGCCTTTTCCTGTGTGCCTTCTTAAGCTTGGAATTCTTAGTCTTCCTCCTATAATCCTTACCTACCTTCCTGTGTTTTTTGCTCACGGTCTTCTGCATCTTAACCACGTTATCCTCTCTACATCCAACTATTTATACCTTTTTGGCCTTTTTTCTCCTCCGATCCCAGAAGTCTGTCTATAAATTTCCCAATTCTCTCCTCGGAAAAGCCGTGTTCCCCGCACATAAAGCTGATTATCCTTTCTCTGTCGGGTCTGGCATCTCCTACAATGGCGCTGAACTCCTCCTGTGACATCTTTCTCACTTCCGGCTTTTCGAACACTGCCATGACTTCTTCAGGATCCGCATCGAATTCTGCCCCGTATTTTTCCCTAACAAAGCTAACGACTCCACTGAGCGTTCTGTGTTCCCTCACTATCCTGAGCGCGGTCTTAGGACCCACCTTGTCTATTCCTCTGTTGAAGTCCGTGCCTACCAGCATGCCCATTGCTATGAGCTGTTCTCTGTTAATGCCAAGATTATCAAAGAACCTGTTCATGAATATCCTCTCAAGCTCTATCTCCACATAAGTGTTCTTCCTCGGCAGCTTCCGCCTGCCAGTGAGTGTCAGGTTCCTTATTATGACATCGGAGCCGAAGAGCAGCAGATCGTAGTCCTGGCTGGCCGCTGCGTATGTAAGCCCGGCGTTGGTCATGCTTGCCGCCTGAGCCTCCCCCTCGCTCGGAGCCTGTATGAATGGAACTCCCATGTGTGAGAGCAGCTCCTTGGAGCTCTCGACTATCTCCCTGTTTATTCTTGTGCTCGCCATCGCGTGAATCCTGGCTTCCTCGAGAAGTCCCTTTTCCCTAGCGCTCGCCCATTCCTCAAGGGCGTCGTTCCTGCGCTTTATCCTGGCTTCTATGGTCCTCTGCTTCAGGTGCGGTGGTATCCCGTCGAAAACGAAGACAGGACGTATGTCGTATTCCCTGAGGTTTATCACCCTGTAGAAAATTCCTGAGAGGTGACTCGTCACCCTTCCTTTGAGATCCGTGAGCGGAGTTCCATCTGGTTGCCTTATGATTGAGAGAAACTGGTATATTGTGTTGTATGCGTCTACCGCTATCGTCCTTCCAGAAAGCTCCTCGAACGCTATCCTCTCCTTGACTTCCGAAACAAAGCTTCCTAGGTCAACCGCCAGAGAATCACCTCCCGTTCTCCTTTTTCTTCTGCACTGCAGCGTCACCAAGCGTTATGGGCTCTTCTTTGCCGTGCATCTCTGCATTCGCCTTCTCATCGGCCTTCGAGGTCAGTTTTATTCCAAGTTCCTTCTCCAGTTTCGCTGTCAGACCTATGCTCGGCAGCATCTTTCCGCTCTCCACCCTGTGGAGGGTGCTCTCCTTCTCGTTAAGCATCTCGGCAAGAACGTTTATGGGTATGTTCATCCTTTCCCGTGCTTTGCGTATCTCCCCTCCGTAATCCGCGATAACTTCATCCGCAGAATCAGCGCGCTTCTTTTCCCTGGTCGCCTGCGCCGGCTTGCTCTCTGATAGCTCCTGTAGCACCTTCTTCCCAGAAGCGCAACTCCTGCAGACCAGCATCTCCGCAGAGTCTATCATTATGCGATAGACAGTATCTGCCTTCTTCCCGCATATTTCACATTCGTACATGCAAACCCCATTCACTGCGCGTGCATACATACACGGCGCATCTAGCCGAAAGCATGGATATATATCTTAGCATTAATTTATATCCCATATGTTCAAATATCGCCGAGGAATGCCTCATGGTCCAACAGGATAAGGATGTATTGAAGCTGCAGGGCATTCTGCGCGTTCCACTCACCCTAATATTTTTCATAGCATGCCTTCTGCTTCTTGTACTGCTGAGCATCAGCGGAGGGCTGATTGGCAATTACGCCATACCTCTTGCATTCGTCGCCCTCCTATTCACCGGGCTCGCCATCTCCTCAATAAACGGCTGGCCCGGAGGCCTCGGCTTCGTAATGCCACGCACCAAGAAGGGCTTGAAGATGCTTGACGGGCTCTCCAAGAATAACACGCGGCTGTGGCGTGCAATACCTGAATTCGGTCTGGCGATGGGCTTCGGCATACTCTCCTATTTCCTTTTCAAAGGTTACGTCAGCAAGAAGGCAGTATTTGCAGGAGTCGCCGCCATACTCTTCATGCAGCTTATCGCGTTGCAGTACCAATACGCGGTGATGGGCCTTTTCAACCAGCAGATAATAGCAAAGACTGAAGCCAGCGGGGCGGCAGTGGCTGGCAGCAACTACTACTATTACCTGGCAATTGCTCTTCTTGCCGTTTCTGTTATCGGAGGGTTCTCAGTCTTCCTCATAGGCACGCTGCTCGTATCTGCTCTTGGAACAGTGTACGGCATCATAGCATTTCTGCTGCTGCCTCACGGAGCCGCAGGCGCAAGCCTTCCTCCTCCAGGCGCAGTGCCTCTGATATTCGGGTTCATAGGCATTCCATGGTACCTCGCGCTGGCATTCCTTGCGGCGATATCCGTGGCTGTTGTAGTCCACGAGTTTCTGCACGGCATAGTCGCCAGGACAAACAGGATAAAGAACAATTACATAGGCGCCCTGTTATTCGGCATAATACCATTCGGCGCTTTTGTAGATATAGACGAGAAGAGGATACGAAAGACGGGCAAGGAAGTCCAAGACAGGGTGTCAGTGGCCGGCGTGGCCTCAAACTTCATACTTGCCATAATCTCATTTGCACTGATGATCCCTGTGATGTATTACCTACTGCCCGTTCTCTTCGCAAGCCACGTAGTGATAGCGGCCACTGTTCCTGGCTCTCCCGCTTACAATGCCATAGCTCCAGGCTCCGTTCTGGTGAGCTGGAACGGGCATCCGATATCAAACATAAGCTCGCTTGAATCTGTGGCTTCCGCAGACAAGCCAGGGTCGATAGTGAACGTTGTGACGAGCAACGGCTCTTATTCCCTTACCGCAAACGGCACCGGAAAGATAGGCGTTTTCCTCTCTGAGAAATCCCTTCCTAAGGTTCCAGGCCCATTGCCGGACCTTGCCAGCTTCTTATACGCCCTCTTCGCATTCTCATTCCTGATCAACTTCTACCTTGCAATATTCAATCTGCTCCCTCTTCCAATGCTTGATGGATGGCGTATATACAAGAACATGATGGGAAAGAAGAAGCTCAATGCGCTTGCCATACTCTCAGTGGTACTTTTCCTTCTGTTGCTCCTTCCTTGGGCATGGAATCTGTGATTCACGCACCGCCGTGCAGAAAAGCTTTTAAACGGCGCGCCAACAAACTGAAATAAATATAAATGATGAGGAGTAAAACGGTCTCATGGATGCGAAAAACGTAGGGTATATTCTTGCAGGCGTCCTGATTGGCGCCATCATTGTCTTCATGCTTGTCAGTCCGGCATCATTTTTCAAGGGAGGTGGCTCATCGAAGTTTCTTGCGGAGCTGCCGCTGAACAGATCAGTCGCGGCAGGCCAGATTTATGGCAGTATCAGCGCAGCTTCGGCTCAACCTTCTCTCAATGTCACCTATTCCGGATATATCAAAAGCTCCGACAGTTCCGGAGATATCATTACCACTACCCTGATGAACGCAAGCGCAGCGCTGGTAAGGTACGAGAACTCATCAATGGTGCTTTTTTCAGTACTGGTGCCGCAGTCGTCGGCATACTCTACGTCACCTGCTTATCAGTCCTCCTACACCGAGGTAAGTAGCGAAATCGTGTACAACGGAAGCTCAAGATTCTTCTGTAGCCCTCAGCTCAATGCCTTGGGTTACCCTCAAAACAGCACCTACCCTTGCATAACCCAGGAAGAGTACGGCATACTGCTGAATACGACCTACAACAACACCGTAGATTCCTTCGCCCTACTGCAGGGCAAGAATATCAGCGTGACAATAAGATCCGCAAAGACGTATGATTACGGCAATTACTCCTGCATACTGCTAAATGGCACATTCTCAGGCATCGCTCCAGCCAGTTACGTACAGTATCTGGATCCGAGTTATTATGGCAACGGCGAATCCCCTCCGGAAATGTCCGGCACATTCGGCACCTGCCTCTCCAAAAGCTATCTCGTGCCATTGTACCTTAACGTCAATGCAAGAATTACCTACGCTGGTCCTTCCGGATTCTCTTCTTCCGGAGCAGCTGATGTTTACCTTCATCTAAATGAAAGTTCGATAGGCAGCGCTTACACTGCAGAATCTACCTCTCTTCCGGGAACGGTGATGAACCTTAGCGATATCCTGGTGGGATACTGCTCCTCCCCCTACTATTACACGACGTGGCTCAGCCAGTCGCTATCCTGTTTTTCAAGCGCGCTTGTAATGAACGCAACGGGATTTCTTGCTCTGAACGCGACAAACTCCGGAGCATCATCCAGTCAGGGTAATGTTGATCTGCTCGGCCTTGCATGCATTCCGTATACCTTTGGGCAGTACAACACACTGTTGCCTTCGAATTTTAAGCAGCCTTCTCCTGCCAGCTTTACTCCTGTGAACATAAGCGTAAGCCTATCTCCCTATTACTATAACGGCACGCCTATAGTCTTCCAGTGCCCCATCAGCAGTCGGAAACTCGGCAGCGAGTTCAATGGATCTCTGTGGGCCTACTACAAATATGGGAATTCAACATCTGTTGCAGAGCTCGGTACCGTAAATGCCTACCTCACCACGCGAAACCCCGTTGGGGAGAATATGAACACCGGAGAGGTAACGCAGCTTCCTAAAAAACTACCGCAGGATCAGGAAATAACCCTCTCTACTCTAGCCAACCCTGGCTATTCAGCATCAAGCAACATTTACCTTTTTGTCGATACGTATCCTGGCAGTTTTATCAATGGCCAGTTCTACAACGCTTCCTCAGTCTCAGGATACCTGAGTTCCTTCTCGTACTATTCCAATTTTGAAGGAAGGCACGTGGTTTACATTGCAATAGAGCCATACGTTGGTTTTGGCACAGGACAGTACTATGCGCCATACAATTACAGCGGGGATGTGTATCTTGGTAATGCTGCAACTCCTTTCAGCGGGATCAATGCCACGCGCATGCTCCGGCTCATAATAATCAACGGCACAGTGACAAATTCATCGACAGTGCCGATACCCGGATGATAAAAAGCGCGTTAGAGGTTTTCTTTCCTAAGCATATGTCCTTTACCATGGCACCTTCTTTATTTTTGCCTTGTACGCCGCCATGTTGGTTGCCTTGTGCAGCACTCCAGTGAGTACGAATATGAAGAGCAGGCCATACACGTTAGGCATGATTCCAAGCGGCGCAGCGAACAGCAGCGCCATGACTAGGAAAAGGTACTGATCAAGTACGAGGCTCTTCGCGCCCTCCTTCCTTCCTAGCCTCCTTTTAATGAAGCTACCGGTAATATCTCCGGCGTGCGTCCCAAGGCTGAGCATTATCCCTACCGCAAGCATGTAACCAAGAAAGAACGATTCAATATAAGCGACAAGGAATCCAGCAAGCAGCCCTGCGACTGTTCCCTTTATTGTCTTATGGCTTCCGAGTATCGGCTTTCTGCGCAATTTCCTGCCCATATCCAGGGGAGCGCCACCGCCGAATATTACCGGCGCCCCGTTTGCGACATACGCCGGAAGTATGTAAACTATCGGAAATACTATTACCGTGTAAATGTCAATGCCCAACGGAACTACCCTCACTTCATCAGAATGCCTTCGGCTGCTTTTTCCGATCCGCCGCCCCTGAACCTTTCCCCGAAAGCTTTCCTTACAAACGCTATCGCGCTGACTCCGGACTCTTCGCCGCTTATGCAGACTAGCTCTCCCTTTTTGTTATGCGCAATCACCACGATCCCCTTTCGCAGTCCGACTGCTTCAGCAACCGCCTTCCTCAGCACATCGCGCGGCTGATCTACCTCAATTATCTCCTCTTTTCTGCCTGCTCCTTTCAGACGTGCGGCTATCTCAGATCCCACCGAAACGGCAATAGCCTCTTTCATTCTCGATTGCTCTTTTAATGTGTTTCCATAATCTTCCCTTAGCCTGGCTACCTTTTCGGATAGTCCAAGCTTCTCTGTATTCATGCTTTTTGCAATGTTCGCCAGCTCCCCGTCTTCCCTTCTGAAATAATCAAGCGCAGCCCTCCCGGCAGTAAACTCTATCCTGTCAACTCCATCATGTATTCTTTGGGTATCTATTATCTTGACAATGCCTATCAGGCTCTCTCTTCCTGCTACATGCGTGCCGCCGCAAGCCTCAGCATCGATAAGGTTGCCATCAAGGTCCCTGATAACCACCATCCTCATCCTTTTAGCCGGAACTCCGTGACCTTGGTAAATCGAGAATCCGAATTCGCTCTCTGCCTTCCCTCTTTCCATAATCTCCACATTCACCTTTATCCCGTTGAGCACGGCTCTGTTTACGAATTCCTCCAGTTTATCTACATCCGAATCGCTCAATTTCTCGTAGTGCGCAATGTCTATGTGTGCCTTGCTATACTGCTTTCTTGTTCCTTCCTGCCAGGCGTGCCTGCCTATAATGCTCCTTGCCGCCGCGCTCATAAGGTGTGTGGCTGTGTGGTGCGCCATCAGCCTCTCTCTCCTATCCACGTCCACCCTGCATTCCACCTCAGCGCCTTTCCTAATGCCTTTAGCCTCCACTTCCTCAAGAATGTGCACTATCACGTCACCTACCTTCTGCACGTCGGCCACCCTGTTTCCACCTATCGTGCCATGGTCGGCCTCCTGTCCTCCTCCCTCCGGATAAAATGGTGTCTTATCCAGTACAATGTACTTCCCTGCAGACTGGAGGACCTTCGATCTCGATTCTGTGGCAAGCCTGTAATAAAGCTGCTCAGTGGCGCGGATCTCCCTATCTATTTCTATGCCAAGCCTTGGTCCTTTTGCCTTCGCAATGAAATCCCCCTTTATTATTTCATCATAGGCGCCCTCCTTCACAGCTATCATGACTCCCTTTTTCTCCGCAACAGACGCTATGAACTCCGGGGTGATTCCGTTGCTTTCGTAGAGTGTCCTTATCTCCTCGCGCCCTATCTCCCTCTTCTTAGCTATTATCGATTCTATCATGCGCTCTGCATTATGCCTCGTTCTTGAATATCTGCCCTTCTCAACTTCCATTATCTTAGCGAATGTCCCCATGTTCTCTGCAAGCTCCGGGAAGATGCCCCTCAGTTCTTCGGCCTCTATCTCTGCGAGCTCCAGAAGCCCGACGCCTATCCCGTACTCCTCCTCAAATCCGAGCGCTCTCCTGAGTATGACCCTGAGATTGTATCCTCCCCCTATGTTTGAAGGCAGCGCCCCGTCAGCAATGGCGAAGAGTAGTGTCCTTGCATGGTCAAGCATTGCATAGAACGCCTGCGCCGGCTTTATCTTCTCCCTGTACTCCTTTTCGGATATGCCTGCCTTTCTGAGAATCTCGGATTCCTTCTCAGCGCCTCCCCCTTTCTCAGTGACATCGAGTTCACCCGCAAGCCCAGCGAACTTCCTAAACGCGGAGCGGTCCCGCTCGAATCCCAGCCTTCCGTCAAGCTTTCTAATCACTTCGTGGAATACTGCTTCGTATAGGTTGTCGAATCCAGTGTAGAACCATATTAGCCTCTCAAATCCCCAGCCAACGTCAACGACCTTCGCATCGAGTTCTTTTACCTTCCCGTTCATGCTCTCGAATTGTGTGAATACGCTGTTGACAAGTTCCAATCCGTTTGAAAAGCTCTCAAGGCAAGGTCCGAACTCTGAGAAGTCACCCATGGCCCATACGTCCTCATTGTAAACCAGATCTTCCTTCCTGACACCCAAAACCTTTGTCAGGAACTTGTAGTTCAGCTCAATGGTCATGTCTCTCCAGTATCCTTCCTTCGGATAGTTGAAAGAATGTTGACCCGCCATCATAAAGCTTGTCAGATGCCTGCCTGTAACGCCTACGTTCTCAACATCGCTGAATCTGAGACATATCTGCGGGACTATGAGCGGATTGACATTGTACTCAAAGTTCATAGCGCCGTTCTCGATCCTCTGAAAATCCTGTATGCTGGCTATGGTGAAGTATAAGTCCTGGCGCCACCTACTTACAACAGGATATCTCTCTATCTCCTCGTGCCCATTCTTCCGGAAGAAATCGGAGAACTTCCCCCAGAATTCCTTGTATCCAACTGTCCTCGGCTTCTCCCTGAAAAACGTATACGGTGTATGCGATGGGTCATCGCAAGTATCCTTCTCCCCTATGCTCCAGAAGTTTTTCCTGCATATCCTGCATTCCTTGCGCACGAACCCCTCATCCTCGAAAAGCCTGACGGAGAAATACCTCTCGTAGTCTTTTGAAAATTCCTTCCTTAAGGATTCCTTATCAAGGGTTCTGAAATCCAGCATCTATGCCACCTTGCCCTCCTCTTCCCCGAACCACACTTTGCACTCGTTACCGAAGAACCTGCATCTCTTGCACTTCCATCTTTCCTTCATTGGCACGGGTCTTGCATCCCTTTCTCCGTTCCAGTACTTCATGCAGTCCCTGAGCACATCTGTGAGCTGCTTTTCGTCATACTGTATGAATATGCTCTTCAGGTGCTCCCTGCTCTTGTTATCAATATAGCGAAGCTCAAGCCTGCTGCTTATCTCCGGAAGTGCATATAACTCCTCGAACATCTTTTTATATATTCCCTCAATGCTCATAAGGGAGTCACGGATGCCGATCTCCGCAAGGGCCATCTCAAACTCCTTTGAGAGAGGCATGCTTCCTAGCTTCCTGGAGCTTGCAAAGTTCTCGTAGTTGTACCTCCTTGAGCGTATGTCGGAAAGCAATTTCCTGTACAGGAAGAGCTGCACTGCGTACGTTCTGGGAACATAATCACTCGCATCAGCCTTCTCCGCGTCAACTGCTTTGTCGTCTATTATCGATACGGCGCCTTTCTCAAGCTTCAGCTCGTCTATCTTGCCTGCTATCTCATACGCATTCACTGAGCCGTAAACCTTGAGTTCCCTGCACACTCCCTTGCTTCGCATCGCAGCAAGATTCACGTAAGCTTCGTAACCCTCCTTGTACATTCTGTCCGGATACACCCTGGGCTCTATCTCCAGGCTTACATAAACCCTTTTCTGCATCTCATAATGCGCTGCACTCCCGAAGGCCATCTCAACGGTAGGTTTCTTGGGATGAAGGTGGGAGAGCTCCATCTGCTTCTCACACCATTCCTGGCCGGAGAGATCGCTTACAGCGATCCTCCTCATGCCGAGCCTCGAGAGCACATTCTTCATTTTACCAACGAGCGATAACAGTTCAGACCGCCTACCTATCGTCATCGCAGAAGCTCAGCGATCACCTGTATCATCACCTCTTCTATTTCGCCATGCAAATTAATAGCCTTATCCTGTGCTTTTAATTAAGATCGGA
>JAKATZ010000031.1 GCA_021827925.1 Microcaldota archaeon
CACCGCGCCTCAGGCGGATAGCAGGCCCACTGAACATTCTGCCTGTTCTGCCACGTTTTGTCAAAGGCTCTTGATGCGAATGGCTAATGCCGTTCACGGAAGTACGCCAGGGTAGGGATTCGAACCCTAAAGCCCTTGCGGGCACCGGTTTGCCTGTTCGCATCATCTTGTATCAGCTCTTGAGCAAAACTCAAGACCGGCGCATTACCGGATTCTGCCACCCTGGCATAAGAACAAGTTCGTCTTCCTATTAATGCCCCTGTAATTATTATAGACCTTCCCATATTAAATATTCCTTGCTGTGTGCATCTTATGGCCGTAAGCAAACTTCGCACTAAACCTGATGAGGAACGGCTGATAGTACTAGCAATAGACATAGACAACGATCTTTACCGCAAGACTAAGATAAGCGGACCCTTGATGGGGAGGGTCCAGAACCTGAACGGGGCCACTCAGCTTGCGCTCGCCGATCCGGAAGACACTGATGCAAATGCTATGTTCGAGGCAGTGAAGGTATACGATGAAATGAAGGAGAATGGATACGATGTCAATGTAGCTACGATCACCGGCTCCGAGAATGAGGGCTATACTGCTGACAGGGAGGTTGCAAGGCAGCTGGAGCTTGTCATGAAGGAATACGCTCCTGATGCGTGCATATTCATAACCGACGGCGAGAGCGACAGGAGGGTATTGCCGATAATAGAGTCAAGGCTCAAGATAAACAGCACAAGGATAGTCACTGTAAAGCAGGCGGAAGGACTGGAGAACACGTACTTCACCGTGATAGAGAAGCTCAAGGAGCCGCATTATGCAAGGATAATATTCGGCATACCTGCTATGCTCTTCCTTCTTTTCTCCGTAAGCTACCTCATAGGCGCAGGATGGGAACCGCCTGTTGCCCTGATAGGCCTATACCTCATGCTGAAAGGCTTCGGGCTTGAGGATGCTCTCATAGAGTCCTCAAGGGGCTTCGGGTTCAGCATAGACCGCATAAGCTTCGTATTCTATATGAGCTCCATGGTCTTCCTTCTCATAAGCGTATTCATAAGCCTGTCCGATTTCAACCTTCGCACCGCAGGGATCGGCGCCGGGCATGTCCTCGCATTCGCGTACGCGATAGAGGGATTCATGCTGCTTCTGCCCATAGTCCTGCTTCTCTACCTGATAGGCCGGATACTCGATGTACGCAGCACGAGGTACATGTTCCGTACACTGAAATACGGGACGTACATAGGCTCATCAATAATCTTCTGGGTCCTGCTTTACTCTCTTGTCGCATGGATCATAGGCCAGATATACTTCGGGCAGTTCATATACGCCGCCCTGGCTGCGATAGCCATGGGGATAACCGTATCGTACACCACCGGATTCTTCAGGAGGCGCATGCTCAGCAAAAGAAAGATAAAGGGCAAGATGGTGCTCAACGAGCTCGGCGCCCTGATAGGAAAGGCCGCTGACATAGACGTAAAGAAAGGCAGGTTCGTGATAAACACGAGCTTCGGCAATGCCGTGAACTACAGCGTTGACAGGATAATAGAGATATCCGAGAACGTCGTAATAAAGTGATAAGCCAACGCGCTCTCCGGATCAGCTTTTCACTACAGTGCCGGTGTGCGCCTTGTTGTCAAGCGCAAGCTTGAGCTCCCTTATATCATCATTAACGAACCTTATCTCGATACCGGAGCGCTTCGCGAGCTTGCTTGCCACAAGATCGAACACGAAGTTAGACCTTGCAATCCTGCTGTCGTATCTCGAGGCTATCTCTATGAGCTGGTCGTGGCTTATGCTCTCCAGCTTCTTTGCGCCCTCCTCCTCCGGCGGCCTGTCGTACACGTAAGAGTTCCTGCTCACATTGAACAGCAGACTGCCTCCGACAAGCTCGCATGCAAGGACCGCTACGGCATCGGTTGTCATTCCCGGGAGCAGGCCTCCTAGCACGACTATGCTGTTGTTTCCTGTAGCCATCCTCAGCTCGTTAAGGTCAGAAACAACGTTCGGGTACACGTCCAGATCCGAGAGAAGGTCCTTCAGCATCAGCGCGTTTATCCTTGTTATCGCGATCGCTATCTCGTCAAGCACGAGGTTGTTCTTTATGAACTGCTTGGAAGACTGCACATAGAGCTTTGTGGCATACCCTCCGCCAACAGTTATGATGAACCTGTACCTATTTTTGTATTCGTTCAGTAGGCGGTAGAGCTTCCTAGCATAGGAAACGTTGACTCCTGTCTTCTTAGATATGACACTGCCTCCCAGCGAGATGCACATTGTCTTCATCAGAAAGACCAATTATTAGGGTTAGAGAATATCTATATAGGTTCTCAATGATCAGCCCAGGAAACCGAGCAGAGCCTCCTCTATCAGCATCTTGTTTCCCGCCTGTTTCCAGACAACGCTGCGCTGGCCGTCAAGAACCTCTGAAGTTATCTCCTCCCCCCTATGCGCAGGCAGGCAGTGCATCACTATGGCATCTTTCTTCGCGTAGCCCACGGCTCTCGAGTCAAGCCTGTAATGCCTGAACAGCCGCCTCCTTTTTGCCGCTTCCTTTTCCATGCCCATGCTTACGAATGTGTCTGTGTATATCACATCTGCTCCGTCAAGCCCCTTGGCTACGCTGTCGTATATCTCAACGCTTCCCTGTCTCCTTGCCATCGCCACATACTCTGCGTTAGGCCTGAAGTTTTTCGGCCCCACAAGCCTGATATCCGATCCGAGCTTCGTTGCCGCGAGCATAAGCGAGTTTGCGGTGTTTGTGGCAATATCCCCTATGAATGCGATCCTGAGCCCTTCACACGTTCCCTTAACCTCCTTCATGGTGTACATGTCCGCAAGCGCCTGCGTGGGGTGTTCGAGGTCGGTAAGCGCGTTTATAACGGGTATGTGCGAGAACGAAGCCATTTCCTCAAGGTCTACATGCCTGTAAAGCCTTGCCGCTACGAAATCCACGTAAAGGCTTAGTATCCTCGCAGTGTCTCCTGGACTCTCCCCTCGGGAGAACTGTGAGGTGCTCGCATCTATGTATATCGAATGCCCTCCCAGCCTTATCATCGCAGATTCGAAAGACACCCTTGTCCGCGTAGAGGGCTTCTGGAAAAATAGGGCAAGCGTGCCTTCCACATTCCCGATGGATGCTCCGCGCCTCGCCTTGTCTGCCAACGAGAATATTTTTCTTATATCCCCGACCGATAAATCGTTAACGCTCAAAAAGTGGCGCATCGATCCCCTACCCGAATATCATGCCTAAGCCCTGCTCGCTCTCTGATATCTCAGTCTCGATCTCGGCTATTACCTTCTCCTCATCCTCCTGCGGCGCCCTCGATATACCTTCGATGCTCTTCCTGAGCTTCGCATCAGCCTTCTCGAGAAAGGCGTCGTTTGCGTTTATGTAAAGATAGACCTTACCCCTGTCAAGCCCGGCAGCTATGCCGTCCCTAAGCTGGTAATCCTGCCGCGCGAAGATGACGTTTGCCTCTTCATCGCCCTTGAGCTTTGCAATCTGTTCCTCGTTAAGGCTCTTGTCAAGATAAGGATCGTACTCGAGAATGCGCTTCAGCTCTGCCGCATGGGACGAATCGCAGATGTAAACCCTTTGAGGTACGGAATCACCCTGCAAGCCTTGCATTTATGCTGCCTTCCCTGCCTGGCCTGTTGGTTATTACTGCTTTTCCCAGTTCTGTGTCTATCACTGCTCCCTTCGTCATGATCTTAAGCCTTGCGAAGTTCCTGTTGTCACCGGATTCAAGTATTGTTTTTATCTTCGCCTTCCTGTATCCTTCTTTTGTGAGAAGGTTCGCGTACGCAGCGTACTTAAGCCTATTCTTCTCCAAGCCTCCCCTTCCTCTGCCCTTGTTTATGCTGTTCTCATCGCCAAGCCTGGTGCTCGAGAAGTAGCCTCCCATCTCGCTCCTCCTCTTGTCCCTAACCTTCTTCTTCACTTTTCCATTTCCTGCTAGCTTCCTGTCAGACTTTCCGTGCAGCTGGGATCCAAACTGGCTCATTCATATCAACCATTAAGTAATAAGGCTTTACATATACATTATAATGAGAAGGAATAAAAGAATATCTGAGTGCAAGCATGGAAGAGTTTCTTAAGCTTGGACGGCCCGCGGCCTTCCTGGTGAGCTCGGCGTCCGGGTTGGATACCCTCCTTGCAGAATCGAAAAGGCTCTCCTCGCGGAAGAGGTTCATCCTTCTTCTAAGGGACGATGCACGTCTCACGGTGCGTCTTCTTCCTGCCCTGCTGGACGCCGGCATGAGATCGGCCGAGAACTGCATGAAGTCCGGATCCATGCAAATGGAGATCCTGCTGATGCTCTCGGGCACCACCAACATAGGGAAGGCAATACGCGACAACGGCGCCATAGGCAGCACGCGCTTCATGGTCTTTGCAAGCGATTCGCGCACAATGGCCGAATTCCTTCGCAGGACAGCCTCGCGCATAGAGATGCGGCATCATCTCTCCTTCGATACAAAAGCAGCAGCCGAGCTCGCCGCGGCTTCCATCTCCGAATAGACGCGTCATCGCATGAGCAGAAGCGTCAGTGCGTAGCTGCTTGCAAGGCCCGCGGCAACAGTGAAGAGCCATACCGATGCCATTGTGAATGCGGGTTTCTTTAGGAGAAGCCTCGCCTTGTAACTGGCCCCGGATCCGTAAAGTCCCGCCGTGAATGTCTGCGTGTTAGATATAGGTATGCTGAGCAGCGTTGCGGCCTCCACTATGATGACAGAGACTGCCTGCGAGACGAGCGCATTTGCATATCTCAGCGGCATTATCTCCTCCCCTACCCTCTTCAGTTCTCCCCTGCTCAGCGCGAGGCTTCCTACGGCTATGGCGGCTATGATGGCCAATGGCGAGTACGCCCCCTCCGGCACAGATGCGTATACCATGCCTATGGTGTTTGCCCCGAGAGTGAACGCGGCAAGAAAGGAGAATGCAATGAGCAGCAGCCTGATCGCTTCAAGCGATTTCCATATCCTCCTTCTGTACAGCGCCTTTCTCAGCGCGCCCAGAGCGAAGAATGCCATTGCGAATGCAGCAGCCATGCCTGCTATCCAGAAGGCGGCTATCTCCAGTGCAAATCCCATGTCCGGCGCCCCGCCGATGGCAATGCCCATGCCCACAACAGCCGAAGTGAATATTAGCGAGAGGGATTGCGGCACCCTAAGCCTATGGGCGAGTATAAAAAGCACCGCGGAGATGCCAAGCGGCACTGCGAGAAGACCGGGCGCTGAAGAAGGTATTATCTGGTGCATGCCGTAAGCGAGGAAGTTTCTCTGTGCAGCGAATCCTGCAGAGTAGCCAAGCACTGCGATGGCTATCCCTGCCTTCCTGCTTACCATCCTGCTCGATATCAGGGCGCCGCAGCATACTGGCAGATTGTTTCCAGACACCAATGCAACCAGAAGAAAGGCCAGCGCGTTTTCAAGCAACGGCACTAAATCTAAGAGAAGATGACAGCTAACTATTTAAGCATGCTTTCCGCCATTCTTACCGGCAAGCTCATGACAAAGGGATCCGCAGCCATTCGTAGGCGTGCACAGAGTGCAATGGAGTTCCTGACCACTTACGGCTGGGCGATACTCCTTATAGCTCTGGCTCTGACAGGTATAGCCTACTACGCATCGATAAACTTCTGGCTGCTAGGTCCGCGTGCACTCCCAGGCTCGTGCTTAGTATCAAGGCCTGACGGCCCAGGAAGCCTGAACAATATAAACTTTCAGGGAGTGTGCAACGGCGATATACCCTCCCTGGTTCCTGTGTTCACCGGCAAGAACTACATAGAAACAACGCCTTACCTGTTCAACCTCAACAACGCCCAGATCACCATCGAGGCGTGGTTCAACATGTACGGCGGCGGAGGCACTGTAAAAAAGAGCACAGGCGCAGAGTATCTAATATCAACTCCGATACCAGGCAACGGCGCGTTCATATGGATCGATACAAATGGCTATGTTCATTTCGGATTCGATCAGAACGGCGAAGCTACTTCGGGCAACGCGATAACTCCTGGAAAATGGTACCAGGTGGTGGTCACTTACGACGGATCCAATCTGTACATGTACCTGAATGGCCGGCAGGAGGCGTACTCTGAGGTGAACAGGAACCTGCCTCCAATGAACTCACTATACATAGGAACATTCGGGAAGGTTGGCAGCGGGAGCATGCAGGGATACTTCAACGGCTCCATCTCAAACGTGCAGCTGTACAACGCTTCTCTTGGCTACAATGCAGTACAGCAGTCTTACAGGGAAGGAATCGGAGGGACGCCTGTAGACCTGCAGCATCTCGTGGTCTGGTATCCGCTCAACGGCAACCTCAACGATTACTCCGGTAACGGCAACAACGCAACCTCCGGATCCTTCTATTATACTAGCTCCTGGACCGGCGGGTATGCGGTTCCATAAACTTTTTAAAGGTTGCTGCATACTCTGATAAGCATGCACCGTATCTTCATCAAGGGAAAAATGCGCCTGCAGTCGGCGATGGAGTACCTCCTGACCTACGGCTGGGCCATACTCGTCGTATCCGTGGTATTGGGTGCGTTGTTCTCCCTCGGGGTTTTCAACCCGAACACGTTTTCACCCCGTGCGCATGCAGGATCATGCCAGGTCTACAGGCCTTTCGGGCCAGGCACCTCTGTCGATATCAACCTGCAGGGGGTGTGCACGGACGAGCTTCCATTGTTCGTTGCGCATTTCAACGGCAACAGCGGCTACGTCAGCGTACCTTCCTCGCCATCTTTATCTCCTGCGTCGTTCGCGATAAACGCATGGATAAGGTGGGACGGCGCACGCTATTCCTCCTCATCAGCAGAGGACTGGGCAGCGATAATATCAAAAGGATACTACGACAGCGGAACCTACGCTGTGCTGCTCCACAGGGCGGCAGGAGCCACTGACACAACGGTAAACCTGTACATCAACGATCAGTTGGCCGATTCGTGGGTAAATTCCGTCCTTGATACAAACTGGCACATGCTTACTGTAACGTATGACGGAAGCACCGCCAGCATATATCTTGACGGAGCAAACGAATCACACTCAGGCTTCATTCTGATGCAGGCATCGCCTCCGCAGCAGGTAGCGCCAGGCCCATACCCTCTCGCGATAGGCAGCCAGGCGTACGGATCATCGTACTTCTGGGGAGGCGAGATCTCAAACGTGCAGCTGTACAACGCTACGATGGACCCTGAAACGATCAATTCCCTATACTCCGAAGGGATAGGTGGTGTGCCAATTCTCCTGCAGAATCTCGTAGGATGGTGGCCCCTCAACGGTGACACAATGGATTATTCTGGAAATGGGAACACCGGCGCCGCATCAAACCTGCTGTACACAAGCTCCTGGACCAGCGGCTACTCTGGCTAGCGGGGTTTACAACTACGAAATTATGGAAAGCATTATGTCCATGAGTATGTCTGATGAATCTTCGCATCCGTCAAGCACGTCGTCGGCAAGATATGCCGCATCTATCATGTGATAGAACGTCCTGAAATCCCCATTGCCTGATCTGTACGCATGGTCGAGCATCGCATCCTTAACTGCATCCCCTTCGCTCTCAAGTTCCTTTATTTTCATCCTGATCCTTTTCGCCCTGGATATTCTGTCTGCCCTGTGCATGTCGCGCAGCATGCGTATGGCCTCCTGTGCCAGGCCGTTCATCTCTGCAATGTGATCATCCAGGTAGTCTCTTGCCTTCCTCTCTCTTGGGGTGTACCTCGTTAGCTGCCTTGAAAGATTGAATATCGCATCCACAATGTCCATCTCCCTGGTGACTAATGTCATCATGTTGTCTATCAGATTCGGGGCGACAGCACCTGAAGTTATCAGGCTGTACATCCTGAACGACGTCCTGGCGGCTTCCTTCTCAAGCGCAGCGAGCTTCTCCACGCTACCCTGCTTCTTTATAACATCTCCAAGTATGCCGTTGGCCCTCAGTGATATGTGCACCAATGCCATCTCCTTCGAAAGAACGCCCTCCTCCCCTCCCCTGAGGATCCTTTCTACCAATCCCATCAATCCGCCCCGCCTTCAGAAAATTTCGAGTTCATTATTGAATGTATGCGCATCGCCTTCTTCCTTCCAACATTCTCGACTTCCATAAGCTCCTTCTCACCAGCCTCCGCCACTCCTCTCACCGTCCCGAAGCGCGCAATGAGTCCTTTCGCAAGAGCCGGCCCGACACCAGGCACCGATCCTAGTATTAGCAGCTGCCACTGTTGATCCGAATGTGCCTTCTTCCTGCCTGCGATTCTTGCTTCCCTGCCCTCAATCTGCTCTCTCTCGGCGAACCTAGCTATCATGTAAGCAGTCTCCTCCGCGTCACTGGAGGTTATGACCTGCACGTCGTACTCGAGGTATAACTTTAGTATGGCCCCTGTGATTATCCTCCTGCCGAGGCTGAACTCAGAATCATGCCCTTCTATGAGCAGTATGGGTTTCTCGAATCCCTCGCGCAGCCTTCTGGCCTGGTCAAAAAGCCTTGAGTCCATTATCGAGTTCTCAAAATCCCTCACTGTCTTCCTCTCTATCCCTATCCTGTCAGAAACTATATAATCCCCGACAGGAAGCTGTGCAAAATCAAGCGCTATCTCCCTGACGGCAAGCCCTCCGAGTATTGTCGGGTTCCTCTCCCTGTTATCTACTATTATGCTAACTTTCTCCATACGAGCATATCCTCACAGCATCAAACTTAATAACCTCACGTAAGAGACATGGGTCTGGGCGTTGCGCACAGCGCCCTAGAAAAAGTAATAAACCTTGCATTTCGAGGACAAGATGGCATACGCGCCTGCCGTACACTTCCTGAAGGCCGTCGGAGTCGGGATCACTGCCGAACGCGTGCACGACGCAGCGAAGGCGCTCGTAGTAAAGCCCTATCCCGTTCTTGCACAGTAAGTGCTCTAGATATGCTTGGAGCGCGAGTCGAATCGCGATTACGGCGCAAGGCAGAAAAGGCGCCCACCTATTTCTCCCTCCATCTGGTGAAGCTCCTCGCCATCGCGAAATAAACGAGAGCCTCCAGTGCAAGTATGCCTAGCATGTACCACGCTGTAGGCTCAAGGCCGAAAAATCCTTGCTCCAGAACAGCAGCTGGTGTTGTAGGGAACACGGCAAGGGTAGTAACAAGCCATCTCGGCAGGTAATTGAAAGGGTAGAATGTCGGAGGTAGTACTGTCATCGCGTACGAGAATATCAGTGAATACGGTCCTATGAGCCTTGCATGTTTCATCCTGCTCGAGAGAAGGAATGCCAGGGAGGAAACCGACACGACAAGAAGTACCGAAACGATAAGCGTCATCACCAGATTGTAAAGCGTAAGCATCCCGTAGACAGCATCAAGCGCGAAATAGAGGATTATGCTTGGGGTTACCCATGGCAATCCCGCGAATATCTCTCCAAGCATGTAATCGATCGGTCCTGTTTTTGTTGCGACAATGAAATCCTGGTACATATACTCTAATCTGAGGTATGTGAGCTCCTGTGCCGTACCTGCGCCGTCGCTGGCTATCGCCATGACAGTACCGCCCGCAAGCGCGAACGGAAGCAGCGCCCCGTGCGAAAGCACTCCAACTATGAATATAAGCGAGAGCGGAAGGGCAAGATGTGCTATAAGATAAGGGTAATTCTCCTTGACTGAGTGGACACCTGCGAACCACGCGTAACCTGCCACGTATCTAAGATTCAAGATTTACGCCTCTCTTTATAAAAAGATCGTCGAGCATTATGGGTCTTATTATCTCTCCCTCGTTTATGAACTTCGCTGCCTTCCTCCTGTCCACATACGATACGTAAACATCGCCGACCTTATACGCCATTTTCCTTCTCTTCCTGCCTTCTACTCTCACTAGTCCATCGAATCCCTTCAGAAGCTCGTTTACGCTTCCCTTCGAAAGGATCTTGCCGCGGTCCATCATGATCACATCATCCGAGAGTGCCTGCGCCTCTTCCATGTAATGCGTGGTAAGTATGACTTGTCCCCTAAGCGCCTTTATGGCGTGCCATATCTCTATTCGCGAGAACGGGTCGAGACCTGTCGTAGGTTCGTCAAGGAAGATAACATCCGCATCAGACGCAAGAGCGGTAGCAACAAAAACCTTTCTCTTCATCCCTCCGGAGAGTTCGGCAGTGAGCTTGTCCCTGAACTCCCAAAGGCCAACCTTTCTCAGCGCTTTCTCGGCCGCAGCCTTCGCTTCGGAGATCCCGAATCCCCGCGCCGAGAGGTACATCCTCACGAAATCGGAAGCAGAGATGTACTGTATTGGCTTGGCCTCCTGCGGAACACTGACTATGATCTTCCTTATTTCGTCTGCATTCTTTATCAGATCATGGGAATTTATCAACGCGGTTCCCGAGCTAGGGGCAAGCTGCGTGGAGAGTATGCGCAAGAGGGTTGTCTTCCCTGCGCCGTTCTTTCCGATGATGGAAGTTATCTTCTTGTCTATCGAGAAACTCACACCGCCAAGCGCAACGGTACCATCCCCGTACCTCTTACTTATATCCTTTACCTCTATCATAAATATCCCTTATATACGCGGGATTTCCCGCTCACTCTTCCGGTCCCTTTCCTAATCCGGCATCCCGTGCACCAGTGCACAGGATTCAAGCCTCTCTCGCCTATGCTCTGTCTATCTTCGCTGCGATGATGAAATCATTCTCCGAGAGGCCGCCTATCGCGTGAGTGTACATCATTATCCTGACCTTGTTCCAGGAGTGAAGGAAGATGTCTGGATGATGGTTTTCGCGCTTGGCTATTGCAGCAACCTTATTGACGAAACGCATTGCAGCTGCGAAGTCCTTGAACTCGAATTCCTTCGCTATCATCTTCCCTTCCCTCTTCCAGCCCTTAACGCCCTTCAGGTATTCTGCAGTTTTTCTCACTGTGAAAGGCCTAACGCCTTCCTCGCACGGCACACATCTCTTTTTATACAGTTCCATGTAATCCCTAATCCCATATCAGTATGAAGGAAGCAGCGAACGCGAGCGTATCTCAGCACTTGCCTTTTCTATGAACTCCTCTGCCTTGACTCCGTGCTTCTGCGCACCTGACCTGCTCCTTACCGTTATCGTTCCGGCCTCCTCCTCCTTCTTTCCAAGGACCACGGTGTAAGGCACCCTCAGCGAGATAGCCTCGCGTATCTTGTACTCAAGCGTCTTGTCCTCTATGTCAAGTGTTGCCCTTATGCCTGCCTTTTTCAGCTCTGCGTATACCTTCTCCGCATACCCGTTGGTCTGCTGCGAGATGGTAACTATCCTTGCCTGCTCCGGGGCTAGCCACGTGGGGAATTTGCCCTGGTAATGCTCTACAAGTATTGCTATGAATCTCTCAAGGCTCCCGAGTATGGCCCTGTGGACAATTACGGGCACCTGCTCCTTGCCATCCTCTCCTGTGTATGAGAGGCCGAAACGTAGGGGCATCTGATAATCAACCTGTATGGTTGCGCACTGCCAGTTCCTGCCCATCGAATCCAACACATCGAAATCTATCTTCGGCCCGTAAAATGCGCCATCCTTCTCCCTGACCTCGTATTTTATACCGTTGCTTTCAAGCGCTTCCTTAAGGGCGTTGGTAGCAGCATCCCAGAGCTTCTCATCTCCCATGTGGTCATCTGGCATCGTGGAGAGCCTGGCAGCGAACTCCATTCCGAAGACAACATAAACCTCCTTTATCATTCTTAGCAATCCTGATATCTCTTCTCCGAGCTGCTCGTTGGTCATGAAGATGTGGCCGTCATCCTGCGTTAGTTCCATAACCCTGAAGAGGCCGGTGACAACGCCTGAGAGCTCCTTCCTGTAGAGTTTGTCGAATATGGCGGTACGGAACGGCAGCTCCCTGTAGCTCCATCTCCTTGATTTGTATACGAGTATGCTTGATGGACAGTTCATAGGTTTGAGTCCCAGTTCCCCCATGCCGGAGTCGAAATAGAACATATTCTCCCTGTAATGGTCCATGTGCCCGCTGACATGCCATAGTGCCGTATTCGCCACCACCGGGGTCCCTATCTCCTTGTATTCGTACTCTTCCTCCTTCTCCCTAATGAATCCCATAAGCTCCTTGAATATTCTCATACCGTTAGGATGCCAGTACACCATCGCAGGTGAAACTTCCTGAAAGCTGTACAGGTCGAGTTTTTCGCCTATAGTCCTGTGGTCATGCTCCGGAAGCCCTGACCAGCTGCTCTTCCTAACTATCGAGGTGTTCGCGCTCACGGGCTTTGCCTTCATGTACACCTTTTTTTCGTCCTCGGCTCCGTAGCTTCTCGACTGCTCTGCGAGAGGGTGCGCTTTTATCTCAATCGCGAGCTTCTTATTCCAACCGAATGGCGCCTTCACCACCTCCATCCCTTCAGGCGCTTTCTTCAGCATGTATGCGATTAGGCTCATAGCCATCTTAGGATCCTCAAGGTTCCTACTGAGATGTGCAAACGGATAAATCACAAGCCTCTTCCTTGCAAGCTTTTTCATGAACTCTTCGGTGTCTGACATTGCCTTGTCAGCCATCTCGGCTGTATCCCCCCTCTCTATGCATACTAGGAGTACGAGGGCATCTTCAACCGAAACCTCTTCCTTATCAGCGAGGTCCTCATAAACGCTAGCCTCCGGCCTGACGGGCCGGAATCTTATCTTGTCAACGTCAAACTGCAATATTCTCATATGCATTACCGCAAAACTACGGGCAACTGATAATAAACGGAGTATAGATTATTATGCGTGCCGTTCTGCTTCCTTAAACAGATGCCGCATCGGCATACTTCTGGCATTGACGCTGAAGTTTATTACAAGCGCAGAATGACTCTTCGCAGTCCCGTTTCGCAGGGAAGGCTTAAGAACGTTCTACCGGCTTACTTTTCGGATAGTGTTAAAATGGGGGCAATTCACACAAGAACTAATGAGGGCATGGCTTTACCCTCTGGACAGGGCGTTCCTACGAAGAAAACCAACCTATCAGAACTGGGCTCGGCGCTGAAGGCTTTCAGAAGGGAAAACGGTCTGACTGCAGCAGAGGTTGTCATACGCGGCGAACACTCAGGCAGGACTACTATAACCGGAAAGGATATTGCCGACCTCGAGTCGCACGGCAGAATAGACGAAGCGCGTTCCGCAGAGGTGACCGCAGCGGTGCAGCGCATAATACGCGGTGCGCAATGCCACTGACACGAATCCCTGCATTCTCAAACTCAAGGCAAACAAACACCTGCAGAAACGCCTCAAAAATCTGCGAAAGGGTTAAATACCTATAGATATAAACCTATTCAAAGATAAAGTAAGGCATGGATTATAATAATAAGGATATAGTTTTAAACGAGCTCATAGGCCTGAAGGCAAGGGTCCTGAAATCCCTTGACAGGAAGCAGGAGGGCATCTCCGGAACGGTAATTGACGAGACGAAGAATACAATCCTTTTAGAAACCAGGAACGGAAAGAAGTCCATAATAAAGATAACTTCCGTGTTCCGGTTCTATCACGGGGGCGATTCTTTCGTCGTCGATGGAAAGGAGATAAGCTTCAGGCCTCACGAGCGCACAGAGAAAGCTTTTAAGTTTTACAAGAGAAGAAAGAACAGCAGGCTGCAATAAACAAGCGTTAATGTGCGTGATTTGATTGGAATGCAATGATCTTAGATGCCCTGTCCACGGGAGCGTGAGCACGCGAGGCATGCAGCTATCCGGCAGGATAGTCAGCGCAAAGGCGAAGAAGACCGTTGTTGTAGAGATAGATTACACTAGATACATATACAAGTACGAGCGTTATCTGAGGAAGAGGTCAAGGATACCTGCTCATAATCCTGACTGCATCTCCGCGAAGGAAGGCAATGTAGTCAATATAGCCGAGACCAGAAGGCTGAGCAAAACCAAGTCCTTCGTGGTAACCGGAGTTGTGGGGTAGTTTAAATGAGAGGAATATCATCGAAGATAACAAAGACTCTTATACCTGGCACTGTGCTGACTTGCGCTGACAACAGCGGAGCTTACGTCTTCCGCATAATAAACGTGATAGGAAAGTCCGGCGGCGGAAGGCATGGCAAACTATCCTCTGCGGGAGTTGGGGATATAGTCTCCGCAAGCGTGCGAAAGGGCAGTCCTACATACCTCAAGAAGCCTGTAAAAGTCATAATAATACGGCAGAAGGCCCAGATACGCAGGGTGAACGGCATGCGCATACGCTTCGAGGACAATGCGGGCATAATGGTCAATGATGATTACCTTCCTGTAGGCACCGAGGTAAAGGGAGCCATGGCAAGGGAGGTAGTGGAAAGATTCGTTAAGATCGCAGGAATAGCTGCAAGGATTGTCTGAGCGTGTTTGAATGGATAGTGCAAAGCCAAGGAAGCAGAGAAAAGGGCGTTTCAATGCCGACACTCACACGCGGCAGAAGCTTGTGCATTCACACATAGCAAAGGAGCTTAAGGCCAAGCTCAACATAAAGAAGAGGAGCATAGCTGTCAGGAAGGGAGATACCGTAAAAGTTATGGGCGGATCTAATGCTGGCAAGACCGGGAAGGTGAACAGAGTAGACCTTGGGCGCGGTTTCGTTTATATCGAGGGGATAATCAGGAAGAATTCGAAAGGCAAGGAGCTGATGATTCCTATACGGCCTTCAAAGGTATACATAACGGATCTTGATATGAGCGACAAGCTCAGGAAGGCGAAGCTCGGGCTCAGCTGAAAAGTGATAATAATGGCAAACAAGGGAAACAATAGGCATGTCAAGAGGCTCGCTTCGGGCAATTACCTGAAGCTGCACAGGAAAGCCTCTGCGTATGTGGCAAAGCCTTCCTCTGGCAGGCACAGCGGAAGCTCAAGCATATCCTTATCCACAGTACTGATAGAAAAACTGGCACTTGCGGAGAATGCCCGTGAGGCCAGATACGCGATAAAGAACGGACTTGTAACGGTCAACGGGAAGGTAGTAAGCGAGGAAAGATATCCTGTTGGGTTCAGCGATGTAATAAGTGTTCCAGAAGGGGGGGACTCGTATCTTGTCGGAGTAGGAAAGAGGGGGGCATTCAGTATAGAGAAGCTGGAGAAGGGCATGGAAGTGCCTTTCAAGGTAATCGGAAAGTACCTGGCAAGGGGCGGAAAGCAGATGATACGCCTGCACAACGGCAGGATACTTGCGCACTCCGGTGACGCGAAGGTCAACGATTCTATACTACTTGATGCTGGCAAGACCGGGAAGGTGATACGCATGGAAGAGGGTGCGAAGTGCTATGTGTTAAACGGCGCCCATGCTTCTGAGAGCGGCACCATAAAGGGAATTAAGCCAGGCAGCGCGCTTAGATCTCCAATAGTGGAGATTGAAGGCAGCTCGGGCTCCTTCGAAACATCGATGGAAAACATAATAGCGGTGAGCAAATGAGCGATAAGAACCCCATGCAATCAATTCATCTCGACAAAGTGGTGGTAAACATAGGGGTGGGGCAGAACGAGAACCTGTACGATAATGCGAAGGCGCTCATAAAGAAGCTCACAAATCATGAGGCAAGACAGGCAACCTCGAAGAAGCGGGACCCTGAACTTAAGCTGAGAAAGGGACAGGTCATCGGCGCCGTCGCCACGCTGAGGAAGGAGGACGCGGAGCTCATGCTCAAAAGATCGCTTGAGGCTAACGGAAACGTTCTGTCGAAGAATGCGATAGCAAACAACTCCGTAAATCTCGGAGTCAAGGAATACATCTATTTCACAGGGGTCAAGTATGACCCTAAGATAGGCATACTGGGGCTTAATGTAAATGCTTCCTTCGCAAGGAAGGGCAAGCGCGTAGAGCTCAGGAAAAGGAAGTCGTCAAAGGTAGGGCGCAGGCACCGTGAGATACGCAGGGAAGAGATAGAAGGGTATCTGGAGAGCAGGTTCAAGGTAAGGCCTGCAGAGTAAAGGTATGTTTCATGAAATTGGGCATAGAAGAGAAGAAGAAAGGAAGAGGCAGCAGGAAATGCCGCGTGTGCGGGACCTCGAGAGGGCTCATAAGGAGCTACGAGCTCAATGTTTGCAGACGCTGCTTCCGTGAGGTAGCGAGGGATGTAGGTTTCGAGAAGTATTCGTGATAAAATGGTTGACGTTCTTGCAGATGCGCTTAACAAGATAAAGGTGTGCGAAGCCAGGGGTAAGTATGAGTGCGACGTTGCATCAACTAAGCTCATAGCCTCGGTGCTTGACACAATGAAGAAGAACAGCTACGTTTCAGACTTCGCCGAGTTCAATGATGGCAAGTTCAAAAAGATACGCGTAACGCTATCCAAGAAGATAAACGACATAGGGGTCATAAAGCCTAGGTACGCTGTAGGGATTGCCGACTACCAGCTGTACGAGACGAGGTACATACCAAGCAAGGACTTCGGGATACTGGTAGTCTCCACATCGAAGGGAATCATGACAAACAGGGAAGCAAAGCAGGAGCGCCTCGGAGGCAGGCTGATAGCTTACATATACTGATGATGTTCATGCAGGAATTGGATCTTCCAAACGGAGTTGAGATAAAGGTCGAAGAAGGCAGTGTCACTGTCAAGGGTAGGATGGGCTCCGCAGAGAAAAAAATAAACAGCAGGCTCGTACTGCTTGAGGTAAGCCCCGGGAAACTGACGATAAAGGAGAGCGATAATAAAAAGCTGGCGAGAAAGTCCTCTCTTGCGGTGCAGTCCCTCTCATCAGAGCTTAAGTCTACGATACATGGAGTCACCGATGGCATCGAGCGCAGGATGTCCATAGTGTACGCGCACTTCCCAATGACTATAGAGGTGAAGGGCGATACTGTGTACATAAAGAACATATTCGGCGAGAGAGTCCCGAGGGTCACGAAGATAGCCGGAAACACGAAAGTGGAAGTAAAAGGCCAGGAACTGCGCGTAAAGGGCGTAGACCAGTATGATGTGGGGCAGACGATGGCAAACATAAAGAAGGCATGCTTCGCGAGAGGCTACGACACCCGTGTATTCCAGGACGGCATATATCACGTCAAGGAGGATTAGAATGAAGAAAAGAGAGCACCCTAAATTCCTGGTTCCCAATTATGGCGCAAAGAAGAGGAAGAGAGTCGGCGAGAGATGGCGCAAGCAGCAAGGCATAGACAACAAGAAGAGGCTGGGCAGGAGCGGCTATGGGGCATCACCTAACATAGGGTACGGAAATCCTGCTGAGCTGAAGCATCTGCGTCATGATGGAACAAGGGAGGTACTGGTAAGGAATGAGGCAGAGCTTCTTGGCACGCTGTCCGCGAAGAACGTTTCGATAAGGCTCTCGCACAGTCTATCCTCAAGGAAGAAGCTCTCATTGCAGAAGCTCGCCGAGGAACGCGGCATTAAGGTAGTTAACAGGGTGAAGGTATGACGATAAAATTCGCAAGGCGCGCTGCATCAGAGATGCTAGGCAGAGGGGAGAGTTCCATACGCGTAAATCCTGCCTCTTTGGACGATGTTAAGAAGGCAATGACGCGGGAAGACGTGAGACGCCTGATACAGAGCGGCGGCATCCTGGCCCTCAAGGAGAAACGGAACATAAGCATGAACTCGAAGATACTCAAAGAGAGAAGGAGCAAAGGAAGGAGAAGGGGCCAGGGAAAGCGCAGGGGCACCGACAGGGCAAGACAGGGAAGCAGATGGGCAAAGAAGGCAAGATCGCAGAGAAGACTTCTGAAGAAGCTCAGGTCATCCGGAAAGATAGAAGGGTCACGTTTCAAGAAGTACTACCGCCTGGTAAAGGGCGGCGCGTTTGCGGACAAGGCCTCGCTGATGCTTCACATGAACGAGGACGGAGTGAAGGTAAGCGCAGAGGAGCTCAAGGCCATCAGCGAAGAGATAAGCAAAGAATACAAGAGATGAGTGTTTAAAATGGCAAAGGTAAAAAATCTTGATTTCAAAAGGCGCAGGAAATCCCTCACAAACTACAAGAAGAGGCTGGCCTATGTAAAGAGCGGTCTTGACCGCGTAGTGATAAGAAGGAGTAACCGCGGCCTTCTGGGCCAGATAGTGCGTTACTCTGAGAAGGGGGACACCATCCTTGCCATGGCAGTTTCAAACGAGCTGAAGGCATACGGCTGGCTCCCGCGCGGCAACAGGGCTACTGCATATCTGACCGGAATGCTTCTTGCAAGAAAGGCTTCAAAGAAAGGGATAGGCAGCGATGAGCTTGTGCTCGACATAGGCCTGAGCCGACCCACAAAGAACTCTGCTCCGTTCGTTTTTGCGAAAGGCTGTGTTGATGGCGGGATGAAGCTGAAAGCGCAGCTTGAGATACAGGAATCGGTGTACAATTGCAAAGCCTCAGCCGTTTATGCAAGCAAGCTAAAGGGCGAGAGTGAAGAGAATTACAGCCGCCAGTACTCCGATTACCTGAAGGCAAAGGCGGATCCTTCCTCGCTCGACAAACTTTTCGAGCAGGCCAAGGAGAAAATAAGCAAAGCGTGATGTATTGGAAGACGAGATTAATACTGCCGCATGGGAACCGAGGACAAAGATAGGCGCCATGGTAAAGAGCGGCGAGATAAAGAGCATAGAAGAGATATTTGCGAAAGGCAAATCGATAAAGGAAGTTGAGATAATCGACGCCCTGCTCCCCAACCTCGAGGATAAGGTACTTGAGATAATCTCCGTGCAGAGGATGACTAAGAACAACAGGAAGCAGAAATTCAGGGTCACTGCTGTCGTAGGTGACAGGAACGGGCATGTAGGTCTGGGCTTCGGCAAGGACGTTGAGGTAAGGCCGGCAATAGCGACAGCAATACGTGATGCCAAGAAGAACATGATCTCAGTAGTGCTAGGATGCGGCTCATGGGAATGCAGCTGCGGCACGAGGCATACCATACCTCTGATAGAGAAATCCAAGTCCGGAAGCACAGAAGTGATACTTAAGCCGGCGCCGCGGGGCGTCGGAGTCGTCGCAGGAGCCACCATAAAATCGGTTCTCGAGCTCGCCGGAGTGCACGACATATGGACATTCGCAAGGGGAAGGACAAGGGACGTTTACAACGCCTCAAGCGCTACCTACAAGGCACTTAAGAAACTTTCCGAGATAAAGAACGCTGAGATTCTAGCCGAGGCAAAGGCATAAAAAGAGTTTTAAGCAGACCATGCCTGCTCCAGTGGAGAATCCCGTTCCCTAAGTTTCTGCATGTAACTTCCGTAGCTGCACATCTTATTCACAGGACATTCACTGCAGCAAGGCTCCTTCCTGCAGTGCCGCTTGGCAAGCTCAACCAGCTGCGCATGAAAATCCTTGTACAGATCCACATCCTTCCGTATTTCCTGTTCTACAAGAAAGCGCAGATCGTCGTATTCTGCATTATACGGGATTCCCCACATCCTGTTCAGTATTCTCCTCGTATACGCATCTATCACGAAGATCGGTTTTCCAGCTGCGTATAATATTATCGAGTCTGCAGTCTCCTTTCCTATCCCGTTGAGCCCAAGCAGCTCCTTCCTCAGTTCCTGCGTGCCTTTCTTAAAGAATCCGTCCACTCCTCCATAACCCTGCATTGCGTATCTTGCGAAATCCATGAGCCTGGCTGCCTTCTGCCTGTAGAAACCACTGGGCCTGATAAGTCTCTCCAGTTTTCCGGCATTGATAACAGCTATGCTCTCTAGGTCTAGTAATTTCTCATACTTAAGGTTACATATCGCCTTCTCAACGTTTTTCCAATTGGTGTTCTGCGTGAGTATGGCCCCTATTATTATCTCGTCTTTAGTCTCTCCTGGCCACCAGTTCAGGAAGCCAAACCTTCTCCTCAGTGTTTTGTACAATGCTTCAAAGCCTATGTTCCTCTCCGCCTTTGCCATGGTTGATATATCTCGCCCAAAATGCATATATATCTGACAAAGAAGATAATCATAACAAAAGGTCAGATGGCGATGCCGGTCCAACACAAAAGGGAAGGGCAGGTGCGGTCCTCAGCCGCAGATGCACCTCCGATGAGAGTATTGCAAGGCTCATACGCGGTTCGATAACTGAGAATCAGCGCCTAATCCTGTTCGAGATAAGAAACAGTCCCTGCTTGATAACGCCTCTTCTTGTGCGCATCTCTTCACGTTTCGGGATACCATTATCCACACTGAAAAGCAGTGCAAGGGCCCTCCAAGAGGCAGGCCTTGTAGAATCCGGAAACTTCAGCACAGCCAGGCTCACTGGGGCAGGAATGCTTGTGCTCTCCATTCTATCTGTTTACGGTGATTGCTATGGATAGGCTAAGAAGCACAGAGTCTCTATCGCTGCAATCCGCAGCGGCCGATGACCTGCGCAGAGCCCTGAGGCGTGATATTCCAATGCAATCGGTTTCCGATGCGATACTCCGGTTCTTAAAGAACCCGCCGCAAGAATATTTGGAACTTGATGCTGCCGAGGTACTGGGCAGGGGCAGAGAGATCTCCGCTATATGGGAATTCCTTACCTTGCGCGGCATGGCCATAAAGGGATCTGATAAGATAGCGAAGCCAAGCTCCGAAAGCGTCCTCTCGCTTCTGGTCTCGAGGCGCCTCTGTGGCAGCCGCCTCACCGTGTTCATACCCTGGGGTTATAGGTATAAGGCAGCACGCCAGGAGATACTGGCTGACGATCCCGAGGCCGAGGTGCTTTCTGAGATAAGAGAGGTGGTCGCTTGCCTTGGCAAGAACGGATACTCCGTACGCCTTGTCATGATGCCCGCCGATTATTATGCGATAGGTATAAACGGCGCCAACCCCGACGCAGTGTATCGTTATTATGCATCCCTATCCAGGGCAGTCATCAGTGCCGGCCTCGCCGCAGAGATAATGCCATGGTCGGAGATCAAACAGCGTGCCATGGGCTCGGAATACCGAATAGTTCCCGCCGAGATGCCTGGGGGCATGGTCTCCCGTGCAGAGAAAAGGGCGGAAATTCTATCCACCGCCGGAGACGACAGAAACGCAAAGGAACGCGGAATAGCCTATCTGTCAGAACGGCGCCTTGAGGCGGATGTGGTAATATCAAAATACGGGGATCCTCTCAAGATAAGCCTTGCCGAGAAAGGCGATGATGTCTGCGACGGAAACCTAAAGCGCGTGTATGTTATCAGGAATACAAAGCCATGGATGGGGGCGATGCGTTGACGGTGCTGTGATGGATGTACGCAAATTCATTGATCTGCACGTGCACATAGGCCCAGAGCCGATTCCGCGAAAGTTTACCCTACAATCGCTTCTAGCAGAAGAATCGGGGAAGATTGCGGGATTCGCGCTAAAGAATCATTTCTATCCGACGCCGCCTATCGTCAGAACAGTAGAGGTACCTGATTCCGTAGATGTGATCGGATCCATAGTACTTAACAACTATGTGGGCGGACTCAACCCCGAAGCGATAAGAGCCGCTGCCTCGCTCTCAGAAAAACCAATTATCGTATGGTTCCCAACCATCAATGCGCGAAACTTCCTGATGAAGAGCGAGTACGAGGTACGCCCGGAATGGTCCGAAGGGAGGACAATCCCGCGCCTGTCAAAAGATGTGAAATGCGTAAATGTATGCACAGGCAAAAAGCTTTCCGGAGCCGCAAAAACGGTCCTGGCTGCGATAGCCGACAATGGCTGCACACTTGCAACAGGTCACCTTTCTTGCAGCGAAACCGAGCTTCTTGTCGAAGAGGCCATTGATCTGGGGATAGAGCGCATCATACTCACGCATCCCCTCTATCCTCTGATAGATATGCCCATAGATCTCCAACGCAGGCTTACAAAGGCGAAAGGAATATACGTGGAACATTCATACTCGATGTACCTTATCGATGGAATAAGCATCGGGAAGATCGCAGAGAGCATTATCCGGGTTGGCCCCTCGAAGTGCATACTAACTTCTGACATGGGGCAGGTTGGCAATCCTTCACCTAGCGCCGCCATGGCCGATTTTTCACGACTGCTTCTTGGGGAGGGCATCAGCCGCTCCGCAATCAGGTTGATGGGGATCACAAACCCGCGCTTCCTGTCCGTGTGATCCTTGCAGTTCTGTTTTCTGATACGCGACAGCAAGAATTATAAGCAGTCTGTAGCAATATACTCAGGTTGATATGATGCCGGAAGAAGCAAATTCTACCGTACGGGCTAAGAATCCAGTGCAATCCATGCCTACCTCCTCCGGCCCAAGATCAGCAAGCGGAGCCATTGGAAAGCCGATCATAGCGATAGCCGCTCTCGCGGTGCTAGCTGTAGTGGTTCTAGGCGCACTGTATCTCTCATCTGGCAAGGGAGCAAGCTATTCACGGGTGTATGGTCTACTTTCGTCTGGCAAGCCTTTCACTATGTATCAGCTGATGAAAGCCGCGAATATCTCCCTAACATCACAGGCAACGAGCAGTTCTGCCGGCAACGCTTCAGAAACAATAACCGGAAGTGCAAGCGTAGAGTACAGCGGGGTCCACATAAGCCTGCCATTCTCAATCAACGGCACCGCCCTATATTACAACGGCTACTCCGCCTCAAGGGACCGCATAAGGCTTTTTAATCAGAACCTCAAGTTCGCGGCAATAGGCACTCCTACCGCTTCATACGAATGCTATGACCTTAACATGCCTTCCGAACTGTTATCAGCTATCCTCTCAAGCACATACGGGGGTTCTACAACTCAGAGCCAGCCGACGAATTACAAATGCGTGCGCCAGCAAGGTTCAAACACTACAGTGCTAAAGAACCTCCTCAGTAACAGCACATTCATGTTCTTATACGGCAGTGCACTCAACAGCACCGAACTCAACGCATCAACAGTAAAGCAGACCAGTTTTGGAGGCAACTCCTGCGTTTACATCAGCGGAACAGTAACATTCAACGGCACAAGGCTGGTACATGCCCTAGAATCTTTGAAGCAGGCGCAGGCAAACAGCAGCATTTCCAATCAGAGCATCAGCATAACCGGCGGAGGCCCCTATTCCCTTTGCTATTCCATCTCGAAGAATACAGCCCTGAATTTCTCGGTGAGCATGAACTTCACTGTTAACTATTCAGCTCCGCAGAGCTTATATTCACCGGCATCAAGTTCTGAGTTTGGCATAGGTTTCTCGATGTCTGGGGTATCAATCCCTGGCACGCCGCCTTCGAGCAGCAGTTTCGCTGCCCTGCCGTACCCAACTGTAAACGGCACCTGCCCTTCCGGCCTTATCCTTTATTCTACAAGCATGGTGCCCCTGCAGTATTCCTGCCAGGATGTATCAATGAACTCGACTGGAGGCACGCGGTTCCTTCTCTCGCCTTCAGCAAACAGCTCAATCTACCAATACCCTTACCTTCCCGGCTCTTCGGGATCCGGAACAGCCACTCTCCTGGGATTGGCCTGTATAAACCAGGCAGACGTTATTGGCGGCAATCTGTACAATGCCTATGATGGCAACTACAATGCCTCTTATTTTGTACCGGTAAACATGACACTTGGATCAAACAGCAGCGTTACTCTTGTTGCACATTGCAATGGTCGTTCTGCAATCACACCGCAATACACGGGATATCTTTACGGGGTTTTCAAAACCGATTACACCGGAACGCCGACGAATACGGTGGAGGTTATTGGATCCTTCTCCGTACTCCCTACAATTGCCCATTCTGTGGGAAGCAACAAAAACACCGGCCCAGTGTCCCAGACAGTTTCAATATCCAACACGACCGCTCTCTATCCCACCGTCTCAAGCGTTTCAAGCTCAGGCAGCACATACGGCTTCAACGGCACTGCCTCTTCTTCAGGAAGCCTGTTCAATACCGGTTCGTTATGCATAGCTGGCCCGGGATATTACTGCACAACCCCATTATACAATACAAATGAAACAATAGCGCTGCAGTTCGGCCAGAGTTCAGGCTCGCAGTGGAACAATACCTACCTTCTTTTTGTAAATTCTTCGGAAGACAATGCGGTTGCTTACGGATTCACTCCAGGAGTTGGAATAGGCTCAGGGGCAGTGTACCTTGGCTCTCTATACTCGGGAGAAGCCGTAAATGTTTCCCTGCCAACCGGAACGAGCATTGCACCTGGATCTACGATGTACGGATACCTCTGGGCATCGTACGAAACGCCTGGCCAGACTTCCCCCAATCTTGTAGAAGCAGGAACTCTTGAAGTGCAGTCCTAAAAATAAGGAATAAGCTGCCATGCCTCGAAAATGATTAGTAATGTGCATGCTGTCCAGTATCACTTGTAGAAGAAAACATCGGCAGACAATCCCTTTCTCACTAGGCTGAGCCGGAGTGTAGGAAAAGTATCAACGCGATCATACCTTTATCTCTCCCTTGCCTATCGCGTCTATTATCTCGGTGGCCGGTTTGCCTTCGCATGTTATGTTCATGCTCTTGCATGTGCCAAGGACCTGCTTTACTCTGTCTGCCGTACTGTTGCCGTATAGTTTGCCCTCCTTCGCCTGCGCCACCTTCTTTACCTGTTCAATTGTTATATTTCCTGCAATCTCATCTTTGCTCTTTGCACCGTTAGGGATTCCTATCTCCTTCAGTATGAGCGCACTTGTAGGGGGAGAACCAACCTCAACCGTGAACTTCTTTGTCGAAGGATTCACGGAAACCTTTACCGGTATCTTTATCCCTTCAAAGGCCTTCGTCTTCTCGTTGATCTCGTTTATTATGCCTGCTATGTTCACTCCCAACGGACCCAGCGCAGGTCCAAAAGGCGGACCGCTTGTAGCCTTCCCTCCCTCTATCAATCCATTTATTATAACGTCTGCCATATCAAACAACCTCCGCTTTTTCTATTATCCTCGCAATATTGGATTTAGTTGTAACTGGTATTGGAACTGCAACATCCATCAGTTCAACGGTTATTTCGTCCTTCACAGTATCCACCTTCCTTACCTTGGCCTTGTATCCTTTGAAAGGTCCGCCTATGAACTCTATTATGTCGTTAACTCCTATCTCCTGCACATTCTGCTTGACAGTCAGTATCCTGTCCAGTTCTGCTTCTTCAAGAGGCTTCGGAAGCATGCCCTTTACATGAGGCTCGTTCATTATGAGCTCCCTGCATGCGCTCTCGCTCTCACTTTCCAGCACGAGATAACCTCTCATGCCTGTAGGAAGTATTATCGAGTATATCGGCAGGTTTGTCTTGGAAACCTTGTTCTCAAGTATATCTGCCGTTATCTTTTCTTGGCTTGAAGTTACTCTCACTACCAGATACATCGTCTCACATTGCACTATACATTATTTATCTCTTTATTTATAAGTTATCCCTTTATATGGAAGGGATCAAAGCAAACCCGCAAAATGCCGAGAAGACCCGGCTTTATCTCAAGAAGCATAAACTGCTAGCTGAGAGATATAAAGTATTTAGGAAGGATTCCTTTATATATTTTCCTATCACCTGCGCTCCCGCAGCGGCAGATGTCAAGGCTCTGCGCAGAATCGGTGCCATGGCGGTATCTGCGGAGTTTGAGCCTTCGGGTAGCGACATCCCCAAACCTCCGGACGGCCTGAGAAGCGGGATAGACCTTCTTGGCAACATAGCGATAATAGATGCAGATCCACCTATGGCCAGGAAAGCCGCAAGCGTGATACTATCTTCCAATAAGGGAGTAACCACTGTACTGCGAAAGGGAAGTGCGGTGAAGGGCGTATACCGCAAGAGGAAGTACATATATGTGGCAGGCAAGCGCGAGTATACTGCCAGGTACAACGAGAACGGATGTTCATTCACTTTCGATGTAAGGAAGACTTTCTTCTCGCCCCGCCTTGCATACGAGCGGAAGAGGGTCGCAGACGCATCCAGAAACGGGGAGAACGTGGTGGTGATGTTTGCAGGGATCGGCCCGTTCGCCATAGAAATAGCGAAAAAGAATCCGGATTCGAATGTTGTCGCAATAGAACTTAACCGCGCGGCTTACGGATTCATGCGCAAGAATGCGTCCGCGAACCGCGTAGGAAACGTGGTCCCTTTAAACGCCGATGTAAGAAAAGTGAAACGCAAATACGGTAGATTCGCTGATAGGATAGTGATGCCCTTGCCGAAGGACTCCTATGACTTTCTCGATGTTGCGGAGGCAATGGCGAAGGACGGCTGTACTATCCACTACTATGCGTTCGGAGACAAAGGCAGTGCCTATGATGTCCATTCTGACAAGATACTTGAATTCTTCCGGAAAAAGGGACGCAATCCTAGAATGTCCTTCTGGAGAGTCGTAAGGCCTTATTCTCCAAAGATCATCGAGATCGTGATAGATTTCACCGTGTGACAGCGGACGTCTCGCACAAAGAAATATAAAGTTTAAAATCCAGCAAAAACCGATCAGATGATATCGCAGTCCGCAATAGAGCTCATGTCGACCTACTCCTGGGCTCTCCTGATAACGGCGATATTCCTCGCTACAGTGACAACGATCGTGTACACCAAAGGCTCGGTGTACAGTACGCCATCAAGCTGCTACATAAGCCCTTCATTCCCGTGCTACGAGGCTGTAACATCCGCTGCCGGTTCACTGGGGTCTGGTTCTAACATTGTGATCAAGTTCTCAAACAACCTGGGCACAACGATAAACTTCCCCGTCAATTCATTTCACGTGCTGCCGACATACGCGAATACAATCTACGACGGCGAGTGCTTTCCATCCAACGCAATCACCGGCAGCATAGTGACATGCAATGCAATAATTCCCGGTTTCAATCCAACCCTTGGGTCACAGCTCTCGCCGAAATTCTACGTCAGCTATAAGATCTGCAATGGCAACTGCGTGCAGTTGCAACTGTTGCCTCTTTATAACACCACTGGCTATGCTACCTCATACGCATCTCCTTCCTCGATAAGCTCAACCAGTACCTCAACGATCAGCATTCCTACGACGAGCTCTACGAGTACATCTACAATAAGCACGTCAAGCACTTCCACGTCAACTTCGACAAGCACCTCGACGTCAGCAAGCTCTACCTCTACTTCCTCATCAACAAGCACGCTCTCCACCACATCAAGCTCGACAAGCACCTCGACATCGACTTCAACAACCACAATAACCTACACTGTATACTCGCAGACAGCCACGGTCCCTACGCTGAGCACCAATTCTGTATTCAATTATCCAGTAAGCACATCTGGATCTTTTGTGGTGATCTCAATCTCAGAGGCAGGCGATCATATGTCAATAATCCCTCCATCCGGATGCACAACTCTACAGACAGGAGGCGGATACCAGCTTGCGTACATTGGCGTATGTCCTTCGCAGAGTTCAGGAACACAGTCTGTAGCCGTAGATACAACAAGTTCCGGCTACGGCACGGCATATCTTTCCGAATCAGCCTACATATTTCCTCCAGGATCATATTCCTATGCAAATCCGGGCACAAGCCTTGGCACCTGCACTGCGAGCACGTTGAGCATGTCCATACCGACAAGTCAGGTGTACCTCTGCAATGCAGGCAATGATGCGTCCCCTCCTTGGACTGTCAGCGGGACCATCGATGAATCAACATCCGCCGCGAGCTTTTATTATGCTGCCAACTGGCACCAGACATCGTCTGCCACGTGCACCACAACCGCGTCCTCTCCCTGCCTGCAGATAGGCGGCGTCGGGATTACGGCGACATAGGTCCAAAGTCCCCTGTCCTTCCTCCAAAAAGCATTATATAGCTTCACAGAGTCTCATATCGCATGAAAGGCCGTTCGCAGTCCGCAATAGAGTTCATGTCGACCTACTCCTGGGCTCTCCTGATAACGGCGATATTCCTCGCCACAGTGACAACGATCGTGTACACCAAAGGCTCGGTGTACAGTACGCCATCAAGCTGCTACATAAGCCCTTCATTCCCGTGCTACGAGATGCTTATACTGGTGGGGAATACCGGATCCAACGTGGTGGTGGCCTTTTCAAACAACCTGGGCACAACGATAAACTTCCCCGTCAATTCATTTCACGTGCTGCCGACATACGCGAATACAATCTACGACGGCGAGTGCTTTCCCTCCAATGCAATCACCGGCAGCATAGTGACATGCAATGCAATAATTCCCGGTTTCAATCCAACCCTCGGGTCACAGCTATCGCCGAAATTCTACTTCAGCTATGCGATATGCTCCCCGTCATGCGCAGCACAAAGTTCGTTTTCGCAATACAACACAACAGGCTTCGCAACCGCATACGCTTCTCCTGTAAAATAAACATGTTAGGGTCAATCCTCCCGCCGCCTCTCATTCTTACGTCCAGCCCCTGATTTAAAGATGGATACAGCCTTTCTGAATTCTTCCGGAGATTCGAAATTCTCGTACACGCTTGCAAAACGTATGTAAGCCACCGGGTCAAGTCTGAAGAGTTCCTTTATGACCATGTCTCCTATCTCGCTGCTTCCAATCTCCTTCACTCCACGTGATCTTATCCTCATCTCTATTCTGTCAGCTATGTCATCTATCTCCTTCATTCCTATGTTCCTTTTTTCGCAGGCCTTTGCCATCCCTCCGAGAACCTTTCCTCTATCAAAAGGCTCCCTGGTCCCGTTTCTCTTTACAACAGTCACGTCGGCGTGGTCAACCTTCTCGTACGTGGTAAATCTCTTTTTGCATGCGGCACACTCCCTCCTTCTCCTTATGCTGCTACCCTCAAGAACTTCCCTAGAGTCTATGACTTCAGTATTCTCATTCTTGCAGTATGGGCATCTCATCAAAGCACCCTTAGCTCCTTTCCCCTATGAAATCATCTATCCTGGTCTGCCTTATCATCCTTAAGGTCTTCCAGTACTCTCTGATGTAAGGCTTGAGACTGTTGTCTGGGAGGCAGCGCCGCAGTGCGTCTATTGTGTACCTGTCAGAAGGATAGCCAGAGCCGAGCTCCATTCCCGCCTCCTCCTCTATCTCGTCCATCGCCTTCTCCCTCTCAGATTTGGCTATTATGCTTGCGCAAGATACTACGGGATATCTCGCATCCGCCTTATGCTCTGCAATCACCTGTATTTTCTTGCCTCCTTCGGGCCTTGCCCTGCCTCTTATCCCCTTAACCGCAAGGTTTTTCTTTGAGAAGAACCCTATCCTGACACCGAATCTCTCCGAAACGACATCTGGCGAGTCGAGAAGTATCCTGGCAGGCTCTTTTTCCATGCTGTCTATCAGCTTTGCAAAATTAAGCGCCTCAAGCTCATTGATAGATATCCTGCCCTCCATTGCTTTGTTTATCTCGTTGTTGTTTATTCTGTAAATACATACTTCCTCGGCGATTGAGTATATCTCATCCTTGAGGAATTCCCTCCTCTTGTTGGTCAATAGCTTTGAGTCCCGCACGCCTATCCTTGGCAGCTTGCCTTCCTTGCCTTTGCTTATTGAAACCAGGCTTATAACGAGCGGACCTATCACCGCTCCGCGCCCTGCCTCATCACCTCCTGCTATTATTATACAAACCACCCTGCGCGCCATCCATTTTCTGGCACAAAAGATATATAATCTGCATATTATAAAGTTATTCATTAAATCGGGTCTGTCAGCCACCTGCTTTGGTCGAGTTCATTGGTTGAAAAACTTTTCTGGAAAGATGCTTACCTGCGCGATTTCAGCGCGAAGGTTACTCTGGTTAACGGCAATTCCGTGACTCTTGACCGCACGGCATTCTACCCCACCGGTGGCGGGCAGCCACACGACACAGGAATAATAACTGTCAAAGGGAAGGGCCATAATGTAATCGAAGTGGTGCATTCCGGAGACGAGATACTCCATATTCTTGACTCTGTAGATGGAATAGCTCCCGGAGACGAGGCTGCCGGGCATATAAACTGGGAGAGGCGGAACAGGCTGATGCGCTACCATACCGCAATACACATGCTAAGCGCTACCGTTTCTGTCCACTATCCAGGATCGAAGTTCACCGGCGGCATGATATACGAGGACAAGGCTCACGCAGATTTTGACTGCCCTTCCCTAAACCGTGATATTGCATCCAAGATAGTGGAAGAGCTGCAGCAGAGGATCTCGGAAAGCCATCCGGTATCATCGAAGTTCATCTCCCCAGAAGAAGCTTCTCTCATGCCGGGTCTCGTAAAGACAAAGCCTGGCGAAGAACTTACGAAATCGCTGAGCGAGATACGCATAGTGGATATATCGGATGTGGACATCCAGGCTGACGGCGGCACACACGTGGCAAATACTATCGAGCTAGGCAAGGTCAGGCTTTCAAAATTCGATAATAAAGGCGCCCACAGGAAGCGCATTGAGATAACATTGGAATACTGAGTTTACCGCCTTAAAGCTCCTTTGTTTTAACATCAACAGGCTTGCCCTGCATCCCGAAAATCGCCTTTTTAGTCGCTCTCAATGAGAGTGTGGCGCAGTGCATCCTTACGGGTCCAGGATCTATTCCTATGAGCTTGAGCAGCTCCTCCCTTCCCATGCTTTCTATCTCGGCAAGGCTCTTCCCTGTAAGGAAATCGGTAAGCATCTCTGCAGAGCCCATCGAGATCACGCAGCCGCTGCCCGCGAATCTCGCCCTTGAGATATGGCCTTCCTCTATCTTTAAGTAAATCGTCAGTTTGTCACCGCACGAGATGTTCTCCTCGTGCATCTTTGCATCAGCATCGCTAATCGCACCGCTGTTCTCTGGGTGCTCATAAGCGTATATCAGCGTTTCAGCATAGATATCAAGGCCCATCGGATCACGAAGCTTCACTCTGCCGGACAGTAGAAAGCCCTGTAAAGGCTTTGGAAATTGAGATATTTATATCTGTCTTATCGCTTTCCCTCTCCTGCAAGTCCTGAAGACACGAATTACTGCTTACAGAAGATATTTTACCTTTATTGTGTATCACTATGTGTGAAGCAATGCGGTACATAATACTCGATACGAGTTCTATACTATTCGCAGTCTCTAACAGAAAGGACATATTCGAGGAAGTTAGATATCAGCTGCCAGATATGCAAGCCATGATCTCCACAGGCATACTCGCTGAGTTGAAGGGGATAGCGCGCAGCGGGAGGTCGAATGCGAAATTCGCCGCCACAGCCCTGCATCAGATAGGGCTGTACGGACCAGCAATGGAAAAAGGGTACGGCCCTGTGGATCAATGGATAGTGAAGCATGCTCTGCATGGCGACCACTATGTATGCACGAATGACGCGAAGTTAAAATCTTTGCTTATCAAAGCGGGGATCAAATCCTTCAGTTTCTCCCGCTCCGGTAGGATAAGATAGCATTTAATAAGGTTTTCCTACCCATATTAAGCATTTATCCTAATCGTCAACGGTGAATAATTGTACCTTATATACAGCATAAAAGATACGATAAGCATATCTCCTAATTACTTTGACAGCGACCTTTCAAAGGCCGCAGAGTCGATACTCAGGGCAAGATACGAGAGGACAATGGACAAGGAGATGGGAATAATACTTGCCGTATTCAATATCAGCGAAGTGAGCGAAGGGGTAATACTTCCCGGAGACCCTTCAACACATCACAGCGTAACATTCGATGTCCTTGCATTCAATCTGGAAGTTGGCGAGATAGTCGCCGGAGAAGTATCCGAACTCGTCGACTTTGGTTGTTTCGTGCGGCTAGGTCCTCTTGACGGGCTTGTGCATCTCTCGCAGATAACAAGCGATTTCATAACTTATGACAGGAAATCTGCAATGTTCGTGCTCAGGAACAGCGGCCGCAGCCTTAAGAAAGGCGATGTCGTTTATGCAAAAGTATCAACCATAAGCATAAAGAACAACATAAAAGACACCAAGATAGCTCTCACAATGAGGCCGGAAGGGCTAGGCAAGCACGAATGGATGACAGAGCCAGCGCCTAAGCCGAGAGCTCCTGGCGGAAGGGACCACAGACGCAGCGGTCCTTCAAGAAAGAGAAGGTGAACTGATGGAAAAAGCATGCAGGACCTGCAAAGTTATAATCTCGCAAGGCGATACTTGTCCCATCTGCGGGGTATCAAATCTCACCACGAAGTGGAGCGGATATATAATCGTGCTCAACATAGAGAAATCAGAGCTTGCAAAGAAACTGGGCCTTAAGGTAAACGGCACGTACGCCCTAAGCATAAATGGCTGATGAAAAGTACCCGTCGCTTCTTGCACCGGACATGAGAAACCCGGGCTTAAAGCACTAATGTGCGCACAAAGCTCTGAAGGGCCAAGCTCTGCACATATCGCATCACCCTTCCTTCTTTTCCTCATTTCTGGAATAGTCCTCTTCAAACGAAACCCTGCTTATCTTGTCCATGTATCTCAGCAGAGCAGCCGCAAATTCTGATTTGTTTATGAAGTAATCGGCATTTTTCTCGACTTTCTCCCCGAATCTTACCTTCACCATATCTCCGGATGCTCTTACCTCGTCAGCCGAGAGGGAATAGTTCTCTAGAAGGGCCTTTACCTTGGCATCATCCCCTTCTACTTTTTCCACAGCTCTTATCTCGTAGACAAGTCTTTCGCCCGCAAGCGGATGGTTTGCGTCAACGAGGACCCTGCCCGAATTGACGCTCATGACAGTTGCAATACCTCCGTCTATTTCTATCTGAAGGCCAGGCTCAGGGTTTATCTCCCTCTTCCTGAACTCGGAGAGTGGCATGACCCTGACCAGATCCTTGTTTCTCTGCCCGTACGCGTCCTCCGGAGCCAGCTCCACCTTTCTGTTCTCTCCCACTGCCATTCCCTTGATCGCATCATCGACCTTCCTGAACATGTTTCCTTTGCCAACTACTACGAGCTGCGGCGAATACACGGCCTTGCTATCGTAAATGCCCTTCTCCTCAGCAGCCTTCTTGTCAGTGGTCCTTATCAGTTGATTATCCGAAGCCCTCCATATGCTATACTCTACTTTCACAAAGTCTCCGTCGCTAAAGCTCATAAAATTCACCGGACCGTATAAAAGGACGCACAGGGGCGCATAGCCCGCAGGCAAAGAAGCCTTTTATAAGATTCTCAATAATTATATATTGGTTTATAGTCTAAAAAGGTTGTGTTTCACATGGATAGAAAAAAGATCATGCAGATGCTGCTGTTGGTTTTCGTAGCTGTTATATTCCTGACTGCGTACGCCAGCTTCGATAGTTTCAACAGCCAGCAGCAACAGACCTCATCTACGACATCAGTGGTGCCAAGCACCGCATACGCATCAGGCTTCGCAAATGCCACACTGTCTGGATACGAGAACATAACCACAGTAAGCGTGACCTGCAAGGCAGCCAGTCCGCTTACGCTCAGCCTGCAGTCAGCGCTTTCCGGCCTGGAGGCTAACAGTTCCGTCCTGAGCTACTACCAGTCTCAAGGCCAGTTCATAATCGAGAACGGGAACATGCCTGTGCCAGCATTCTATTCGTACCTGATGTCCGGTCTGAACGCAACCTCAAGAAACTGCACATCTGTACTAACGGGAATAAACGCTGTGCTTCCGCAGGTGATAAGCCTTGAAGTGGCGGGCCAGAGCTACCAGATACCAGTGCCAGAAGCGATGCGCGCCAGGACCGTACAGCTCCCTGCACTAACAAATCTTTCTGTAAAAGTTCCGCTTAAGATATCTGCCCTGCTCACTGTCAACGGCACGCTTTACGAGTTAAACGCCACAAGCGCGGAATGATTTAATGGAGATAAGCGAAGAGATAAAATCAGAGATCAGAAGAATGGCCGTAAGAAATGCACTTGATTACGGAAAGGCAGAGCCTGGAGTTGTGCTTAATCGTGTACTATCCCGTTTCCCAGAACTGCGCGGTGATATAAATGCCCTGTCAAAGGCGGTGTTGCCGATAGTCGATTCAATTAATTCCTTAGGAAGGCAGGAGCTTGAAACCGAGGCCGGCAGGTACAGTGCAGACTTCGCCGCCGAAAAAGCGAGAAAGCTCGAGAGAACCGCAAAGCCAAACTTTGCTTTAGACGGTGCAGTGAACGGCGCCTTTGCGACGCGCTTTCCCCCGGCTCCAAACGGGTACATGCACATAGGCCATGCAAAAGTGGCTTTCATAGAGAGCATCTCTGCACAGGCATACTCTGGGACTATGGCCCTATATTTCGACGACACGAACCCTGAGAAAGACCGACAGGAGTTTGTCGATGAGATAAAAAAGGGTCTGGAATGGCTAGGCATAAGCTTCGATTCCGAGTATTATGCAAGCGACAACCTGCAGCTTCTCTATAGATGCGCCGGGAAGCTCATAAGCGATGGCAATGCCTATGTCTGTTCCTGCACCGGAGAAGAGGTGAAAAAAGGAAGGATAGCGGGAAAAGGCTGCGACCATAAGGCGCAGGAAACACAGAGAAACATGGAATTATGGGACGATATGCTTGGCGGTAAATTCGAAGAGAACGGCGCTATACTGCGCCTTAATTCGGATATGAACGCAGATAACACTACCTTGCGCGACCCCACGCTGTTCCGGATCAAAAAGACAACCCATTACCGACAGGGTGATAAGTACTCCGTATGGCCTACTTATGACATCAACACGCCAGTGATAGATTCAACAAAGGGGATAACCGATGTAATACGCAGCAAGGAGTTTGAGCTCAGGGATGAGCTGTACTTTCGTGTGCTCAATCTGCTTGGAATGCGCAAACCGCGCATACATAGTGTGGCAAGGCTTGAGATAAAGGGAAACATTACCTCGAAGAGGAGGCTGAACGAACTCATAGCACGCAAGCTCATATGGGGCTACGACGATCCAAGGCTGGTAACGATCGCAGGTCTGAGGCGCAGAGGCATACTCCCAGAAGCGATCAAAAACCTGGTGCTCAAGTTTGGGCTGAGCAAGGCCGAACGCGAGACCGACATGGGAGAACTTCTGGCTGAGAACCGCAGGCTCATCGATGGCACCGCCAAGCGGCTCTTTTTCATAGCGAATCCCGTAAGGATCTCTGTAACTGGCATACCCACGGACAAACTGACGGCCCGTATGAGACTGCACCCAAAAAACGAGTTAGGCTTCAGGGAGTACAGTCTGAGCGGAACGTTCTTGATAAGCGCACCGGAAGCGGGAAGCATCTCTGAGGGAGACATCGTGCAGCTTAAGACTCTGTTCAATATAACCATAGATTCAAAGGGCGAATCCGGGATAGAGGCACATTACGCATCCGGCGGCTCTCCCGGCCCTGTGAAATTGGCATGGATTGATGCTGAAAACTCAAGGCAGGCGCACCTCTACACCATCGGCGATCTTCTCGAGGGAGAAGAGTTCAATGCCGAGAGCATGATCCAAACAGATGGGTTTATAGAAGCATATGTAGATTACCTTAATCGTGGCGATGTAGTACAGTTTGAAAAAGTTGGGTTTTTCAAACTAGATGATAAAACGGGGATGAGATTCATCTCCATGTGAAGGGGTTAAATGGGTGAGATGCTAATACGGAAGGAGAACGTTGGTGGAAAGACGGCGCAGCTTCCAGTGGGCGGCACTTTTGAGAGCGAGATACTAAAGCGCGTCATAAAGGAGAGCTGGAGGGATAGGCTGCCTGAAACATCAAAGCAGAAGGACGATGAGGTTGTGTTCATGCTTGATCAGCATGCCTCAAAGATGCATAAGGTTCTCGGATCATTCGATTATGAAGTGCTATGCATGCCAAATATCATGGCGAATTCAAGGAACATGACACGGAAGGAGCTCGCTCACTATCTGGCGTTCCTTGAAGCCCTCGCGGTCGGCTACCTGTACAAGTTCGATAACGAGTTCGTGAACCTACTCCTCGCAGGTCTGACACTAAAGGCAAAAACCCTCTCCGGTCTTATGAAGCATTTCGAATCTTTCCTCACTCTGCTGGAAGGCAGGCTGAACATTTACCGTTCAAGGGCAGAGAAAGAGAGCAGGTCATTGGAAAGCATCTGCTCCGAACTCGAATCAATGGAGTCGAGCCTGCTGCGCCGTATCTTCAAGAAAGGTGACATTCGCATGCTCAGGCTCAGGACACGGAGGAAAGCCATGCGGATTAAAGTCTTCCATTCAAAGGCGGAGAACTACGCCAATATGCTCTCAGGCCTGAAAAAGATGTCCGCCTCGCGTTGATTTTCACTTCTGCATTTCAGTAAGAGCTTCAGCCACGTCTTCTGAGATGTCTACCTGCCTGGCCTTGCCATTAGGTATGGTATTCGCCCCGTACACTTCAACGACGCCCGCCTTCCCTATCCTCTCGTAAGCTCCGTCGTCCATAAGCAGATGCGCGGCAGCCACGATGATCCTTGAGGCTCCGTTCTTCTTTGCTATGCCCGCCGCCTGCGCAACGGTGCCGCCGGTGCTTATCATATCATCAATGATGATCACTTCCCTGCCTCTTATTTCGGTGTTCCTGAGATTCTCTGCGCTAAGCTTTCCCGTAGATTTATTCCTTTCCTTCTCCACATGATCGTATTCGCAGTTCAGCAGAGCAGCCATTTCAACGGCCCTATCGAGCCCTCCTTCATCAGGAGAAAGCACGAAAGGATCCTTTACGCGCTTCTCAAGCTCTTTCACAAGGCTTTTGCTAATGCTGACGATTGCGCTCTTTCCCCTGAATGGCTTTACAACTTCCTTCTTGTGAGGCTCAACAACCACCAGAGAGCGTATTCCCACGCAGTGAAACGCTTCCATTACTGTGTTTATGCTGGTCGCATCACCCCTGGAGAAATCCCTGTTCTGCCTTGCGTAAGCAAGATAAGGCACAACCGCTGTTATTTTCTCAATTCCGCGCCTTCGCAGCTCATCCGCTATGAAAAGAAGTTCCATGAGGTGCTTGTCCTGCGGATAATAGGTTGATTGTACTACCACCGCCTCATCGTCATCGATGTCAGGTATGTTTATATACGATTCCCCGTCAGGAAATATCCTGTGTTTCACTTCGATGTTACTGACCCCAAGAATTCCGGCAAGCCTGCCGCCAATGCCGTTTGATGCAGGACCGCTCACTATGGCCATTCTTCATCTCCCCCTCTCGATCTGCATAGTCTTCCTAATCCTTCTGAGATGCCTCTCCTCGCCACTGAATGGAGTGTCTAGCCATGCGTCAACGATCCGCAGTGCCTTATCCCTGCTTACAAACTTGCTTCCAAGGCACAGCACATTGGCATCTCCGTGTTCCCTGGAATTTCTTGCAGATCTAATATCCCAGCACACCGAAGCGCGTATGCCGCGTACCTTGTTCGCTGCCCTGTCCATTCCAAGCCCGGATCCGCAGATGAGGATTCCCTCCCCTTTCTTCGAAAGCACCTTTCGGCAAACCTTAACTGCATAATCTGGATAATCATCATCTTTGTCGTAAGCGCTGGGTCCGATGTCCTCGATTGTATACCCTTCGCGGGACAAATGTTTTTTTACCTCCTCCTTCAGTCCAAAACCTGCATGGTCGCTGCCGATGAATATGCGCCTTTCCATGCTCTTAATTCTACGATGTCTTTTATAAATGCTTAGCAGTGAATTGCGTTGCCTTCGATTGCGATGCCAACCCATAATTACATGCCCGAATACCTAAGCTGTAATCTTTAGTTCTGCATACCTGAGCGTGACGAATCCCAGAAGAGCAATAAGAATGCCCACCAGGACCGTTTCCGTGGATAAGAAGGGAATCCTTATCGCTATTCCCTGCCTCGCCACGCCGCTGCCACCCGATACGAATACCTGCGCTCCGGATACGCTGCCAGTTCCTGCGAATGCATCTGCAGGATTGAACGTAGCAACACCGTAAGCCGAATATGCCGCTATGGCTACGCCTGCCATAACCGCAGCGATGCTTGCAATCCTGATACTGTTCCACAGCCTCGCATCTTTCTCATCAGTGTTTCTAATGTCTTTCATATTCTCGCCACAAAGCTAATATCATTCAGATCTAAGCGCCCTTATGGGATCTATCTTCGATGCCTTCCATGCCGGATAAAGGCTAGAGAGCGTGCTGACAACAACCGCTAGCAGTATCGCGATGCCTATCACCGTCGGGCTTACCGAAGGCTTGAATGAAAAACCTCCGGACGGCGCTGCCCCGAACGAGCTGCCGCCAGCGCTTCCCCTTGAGGCATAAACTCCGTTGCCTGCGCCTCCTCGCTGCACTCCTCCTCCGCCGAATGACTGTGCGCCACTTGCTCCTGTAGTTCCAGCCGTCGGTGTATGCGATCCGGAGGAAAGCAGCGCAAGAAGGGCGTACGATCCTGCAGATCCCAGCGCAGACCCAAGAATGCCTCCTACCAAGCCTATTATGACCGCTTCGGATAGGAAAAGAAACATGACATCCTTCCGCCTAAACCCTATCGACTTAAGTATCCCTATCTCGTGCGTGCGTTCCGTAACAGAAACCATCATTATGCTCAGTATG
>JAKATZ010000008.1 GCA_021827925.1 Microcaldota archaeon
GTATACCCCAACCCCTTGGGGTGGGGATACAAATATCGAAGAGTGCTTTGCAGAATGCAAAGATACCCCACCGCAAGCGGTGGGGTTATTCATATTCACTTACCGTCGCTACAGCCCTGATACCTCTTTAAACGCGCATCGCATGCATACCCTACCCCTTTTTATTTGTTCTATAAAATTAATAGCCTCATGGCCCTCTCTAAAGATTACGACCTGTTCATATTCGACTGGGACGGCACGCTGAGCACATCCACAATCCTCGTCAGGCTCTCTTCATTCCTCAAGAAGAGATACAACCGCGGGTATGTTATGCAGCACAAGGAATACTATTCATCTGGATACAAGACCACGATGAGCCGCGATGAGGCGATGCTGAAGCATTACGCTATACTCTATGACCTGTATTCGCTGTTCTCAAGGCCGCGCCTTAAGGGCGGTTCAATCGAGGTGCTAAAAGCCCTGAAGAAAAAGCACAAGAAGGTCGCAGTATTCAGCGACTCGAAGAGGTACCGCCTTCTAAAGGAGATGAAGAACCTTGGCATAATCGATTATGTCGATTTTGCGCTAAGCGCAGCTTCCATTGGCGCTTACAAGCCCAATCCTTCGGGATTGCTTCTCATAATGGAGCGCATGCGTACCGGCAAGGGCAAGAGCATCTACATCGGCGATATGGCAACAGACGTATTCACTGCGAAGTTCGCTGGGATAAGCTCCTGCGCGGTAACCGATGGTCTCAATCCCTACGATGTAGTAAAGGAGGCAAAGCCCGACTACATCTTCGGCAGCATCGGTGCTATGGCAGATAAGATCTGAGGTTTTAGGATGAGCGACGAAGTAAGGCGCGTATTCTCAAGGATATCTCCTCATTACGATCTAATGAACCATCTGATGAGCATGGGCGTTGATAAGAGATGGAGGCGCACCGCTGCCGAGGATCTTCTCGCAGGCAATCCGTCAAGCATACTTGACATAGCTACAGGCACCGGAGATCTTGCACTTGAGATCTCGCGTCTGGCTGCATCTTCAGGAAGGAAAATTGGAATAGTGGGGATGGATTTCAGCGAGGAAATGCTGAGCCTTGCACGGAAGAAGGCCGCAGCCGCAGGGATCGATGATATCGTTTTCGAGTACGGAGACGCATTAAAGCTAAAATACGCAAACGGTTCCTTCGATGCCGTAACATCGGCATTCGCAATAAGGAATTTCGATGATATTGGTATGTTTGCAAAAGAGCTCAGCAGGGTTCTCCGCAAGGGAGGCAGGTTCGTGCTTCTTGACATGGCAAATCCGGAAAGCAACGCAGGCAGGCTATTCTTCAGCGTTTACTCTAGAATCATGCTGGCGATGGGGTTCGTAGCCAGTAGGCATGCATACACGCGCCTTGTACGCACAATACGCGAGTTTGATCCTGAAAAGCTATCATCTGCGCTAAAGGAGGAAGGCCTTGCAGATATCAGGACAAGAAGGCTTGTATCTGGAATAGCTTTCATAACAACAGGAAGGAAGTGATCAAGTCCGCACTCTAATGGATTTCGAATACTCTATGAATTTAGCTGCAAATCCTTCCTTTTCTATGCCTTCGCAGGCATCGTCTATGCATCTGTTGTTGATCCTCGCGGCTTCTTCGAGTGCATTGCCATCACCAATCGAACGCTCCTCCATCAGAGTCGTTACGATATTGGGCCTCATCCGCTCCCCCGTTGTGCCATCTCCCATGTCCATATTCTCCACAAAGTCCTCCATATCGTCGCGTATCTGGAACGCTATCCCTATTCCTTCCCCAAGGCCGTATATCCTATCCGCAATGCCGCTGCCCTTATAAACTGGGGCGATACTGCACGATGCGCCTATCAGTGCCGCGCTCTTCAGTCTTGCTATCTCCATGTACTGCACCAGCGTAGGCGTCACGCCTTCAACCTGGCACCTATAATCAAGAGCCTCTCCCGCGCACATCATCATCGCAGCCCTTGTGATATGCCTAAGAACCCTGCTCCCATAAGGCGCAGCCATCTCTATGGCCTTGGCTATCAGCGCATCGCCTGCAAGTATCGCCGCAGCGCTTCCATATTCCTTATGCACCGTAGGCATTCCCCTTCGCATAAGGTCACCGTCTATTATGTCATCATGTATGAGCGATGACGTATGCATGAGCTCAGAAGCAACTGCAAGATCTATGAACTCCGAAGGCCTTTCTCCTATCGCTTCTGCGCCTATGAAAACAAGGGCGGGACGCAGCAGCTTTCCCGGATGCCCGAGAAGGTGGGATGCCGGACCTGCCAGCTCGCCATTGATGAAATCCTCCTTTCCCAGAGACTTCATCACGAGCACTGCCCTATCCAGGCTGCGCTCTATATCAGAAGAGAGCTGCGGTACTGATTCCTCAAGTGTAGATGCCGGCATTTCATCTAGCAATAAAGCTAATGAAAGGTATATATATTGTCTTACAGGCCCCGGTAGATGGGCCTTCCCGCTGGCCCTAATTCTGCAAGCACAAGGCAACTCTGCACGCAGCCCAGATTCCTCATGCTTCAATCCATACTCTATTTATATCTCACGCGGCAGATAATCACTGCGCCATGTCAGTGTGCCTTGGTGGTGTAACGGTAGCATAGAGGACTGTGGATCCTCAGGACCGGGTTCGACCCCCGGTCAAGGCCTTTTTCACTGCGCCAATTCCTGCAAAGAAATATAAACTATGCTGCAAATTATCTTTTGGATGTGCTGTCGCGCATCCGATATACTGCATTTAGGTGCACGAGATGGAACAGGCTATACAGTATCCACAGACCACGCCTTCCGAAAAGAATTGGCAGGAGATACTCGCATGGGCTGTAAAATCCGTGGCGGCCCTGCAATCAAAGCTGATAGGCCTAGAGATAAACGAGGCCGTATCAAGGCAGAGCCTTGCCACAAAGCTGCTAATGTTGATAGCCGGCAAGCAAGCCGAGAAGTCGATAGCACCTTACATAAGCGCGGTGGTGTTTCTGGCATTCACAGGAAGGAGCATAAGCAGGGAAAATGTAAGCAAGGTTCTCGGCGCGGCCGGATTTCAGGTGAGTGCAAGGCCGCTCAATTTCATATCCACTCTGAATTTCAAGAATACGCTGGCATATGCGCCTGCAATCTATTACATCAGCGTTATGAATTCGGTAAAGCTGGGCCCAGATAGCCTTATGAACGTAGTAAATGCGATGGGTGTCGAATCCGATGGGAAGACCGCGGCAAAAGTCATTAAGATATACTCGGAACTTGCATCGCAGAAAGAATCTTCCCAACGCGCAAACTCAAAGGATTCCCTGCAGCAGAAGCTTGACCTGGCCATAGCCCCTGCAGCTAATATGACTGCGGATACTCTGATAAATGAGCTGAACAGGATATTCGAGTATGAAGATACACAGGAGAACATGAGGAATGGGCTAGTCCCGTATATTGCCGCTGCTGGGGTGCTTGAGTTCATAGGCAGGGATCCGACAGCCGAAGGGCTCGAGTCTTTCCTCCATGGGGTAAAGCGTGTTGTGAATGCCGTGGGTATACGCGTTGACAATGGCATGCTCGATTACATACGCAAGCTTAACCTTGGCAGGACGCCTTTAATATACGTTCCTGCGCTATATTTTCTCGCATCGCTTGAGAAAGGACCCACTGTAGAAGGGATAGTCGCCATTCTTGATTCAATAAAGGCACCCTCTGACCCCGCAACCGCCGGATACTTCCTTACGTTATACAACAGCAACAAATCCTAAGACAACAGCGTGTCGTGAACCTCTCCAGAAAAGAAGAAAGAGAGAAAATGTGAAGAGAGCGGCGGTACTACCAATAATGTACCTAACTAACTACTACCCTGACCTCTTTTTATTCATTTTTATTAGCCTAGAGTATACCCCAACCCCTTGGGGTGGGACACTAATATCGAAGATGCAACAGTCTTGCGATACAGCATACCCCACAGCTTGCTGTGGGGTGGTTGATTTTTTAGTAGATTGGGAAAGCAGGATACTCTTCTTGCCCACACGTCTTTTGACGTATGCCCTATCCGCACTAGGATACGTTTAAGAATTTTAGTATAAAGACCTTACTGTGATAAAATGGCAAAACAGCAGCCCAAGAAAAACAACAACAATGCGATCTTTGCACTGGAATTCGTAGGAAGCCTACTTTATTTGGCTGTCCTTTTCTCCGGCGCAGCGTTCCAGGCATCAGTATGGACTCCTGTGCTATACGGGATGGCGACGGTAAGCGCCGTAGCGCTCTTCTTCATAAGCATGGCAAACTTCGGGAACAACATGGACAAGCGCATTATCTCGCGCGGTGCGATGAGTGCAACAGTGTTCGGCGGATTCGCCCTCTTCTCCCTGACGGGCATGACTGCAGGCAGCGGGGGTCTATTTCTCGCTACGCTTCTGGGGTTTGTCCTCGGATTCATAGGCGCGGGAATCGGTCACCAGTGAAAGCAACTCCTCCTGAAGATGCGGCATCTGGGCGGGCAGTTTTCTGCCCGCCTTCGTCTCATCGCTCGTTTGTGAAATAGATTGTGAGGATGTATTCGGCGAACGCTTCGTCAATCTGGGCTCCCATCGCACGCATCACGTTCCTTATGTTCTGTATGTTTACAACCCTCCCCGCTTCCCTCAGGAAGAATATTATCGGTACATAAGCGAGATCCACTGTACCGTAATTCAGTGAGGAGAAGTAGCCAAGCATGGACTGATCCGGCTCTATCCCTATCACCTTTATAAGCGTACTGATACTCTCGCCGTTAACCTCCTTCCCCTTGCCGCTGTAAGCCATGACTCCAGCGCCAACCACGTACGGGAGGAGCCCTTTCTGCATCTGCTGTCCGATGCCTCTGTTCTCAAACGTCCTCCTCAGCTCCATTATCATGATCTTTGCCATAAGCTTCGCAGAGTCTGTTATGGGCTTCGCCAGTTTATCATCAAGCAGCCTCTTCTTCGTGCTATAGTCCTCCTTCCGCATCTCGCCGTAGAGCCCGAGCACTCTACCTGCGCCGTCTTTATCAGCCTTTATTCCCATTGCTTCCACTATCTTCCCCATGCTATCCGCATCGGGCTCCTTCCCAAGGGCCTTCATAAAAAAGAGGGCAGGCACGAACACCGCATCGTTCCTGAGGTTTATCAAAGACACGAAGTTCATGATCCCGGTGTCGGGGTTTATGCCTATCGAGCTTATTATGCTTTCTACGCTTTCCCTGTTCACATACTTTCCTGAAAATGCCAAGAGGCTCACTGCACCTATGTACGGAGACACTGCCTCTTCGGCCTTTTTGCCTCCCACAGCCATCATGACTTTCTGCATCACTCCCTCCTGTTCGACAGCCTTGCCTACGCTATCTGATATCAGGCTTATGAACACTTCAGTAGCCTCGGATATCACCTCTCCGAGCTTGCCCTCTATTACCCTTATGTTATTCGAACCGTCTTCCATAATCCAAACCAATATAACGCAATGCCATACATCAGCATGATTGATTTGCACCAACAGCTTTTTATTCTTTATATGCCAGAGATATCTGCTTTGCCGTCAATGTCGTGTCCGGCCGAAAGGTCCATAGCTTCGCAGCGACGCTTGCAATTCGGTAGTTCAATAGGCATAAGGCCAAAGTTAAAAAGAGTGTTTCATTGGGAAGCGGTATCTCGGAATCCAATATCGGAAAGTCTGCAGGAAGAATGCCGAATGGCATCGCTGCGGATAGAATCGCGTTTCTGCTCATAGTGCTCATCGGCCTGGCTGTCGCCATCTTTCTCCGAACATCGATGCTGAAGTTCTACGGCTTCTTTGAGCCCGACGGCTTCTACCACTTCTCAGTGATAAGGTATGCGGTAGCCCACGGCTTCCAGATACCAAAATACCTTGACATATCCGGGTGGCCGTCCCATACGATAGTGCTTGAACCGCACGGCCTCTACTGGGCGACCCTCGTGCCTTACTTCTTCCTGCAATTCTTCGGTGTAAGCTACTACGCTGTAATGAGGCTTGTTCCAGTACTCTTCGGTCTATTCGACATCATCGGCGCATACTACCTTTCACGGTTTATAAGCAGGGACAGGCTCTTCGGCCTACTGGTCATATTCCTCGTTGCGCTAAGCTCCGGAGACGCAGCAAGGACAAGCGCACTGATATACCGCGGCGACGGATTCGTAACAATATTCGTCATACTCGCCTTGATATTCCTGGTTAAGGTTTACAAGGAAAAGGACACGAGGAGCAAGATCATATTCGCGGCCCTCTCGGGCATTGCACTGAGCTTCTGCAATCTCGTGTGGATAGGCGGGGAGTTTGCCACGGCAGTTTACATCCTTTCATTATCATTGATACTGGCCAGCGGTTTCATTGCAGGGAAGAAGGAGAGAGTCATTGACTCCGCGTACATACTTTGCGGAATGGTCGTATGGTACATTCTCGTAAATATCTACGCCATCTCAGGATTCATGGCTCCGGGAGACATATTCACCGGGCTTGATTTCCTTCCATTCATAATATCCTTGTCTTTAGGATGCATCGCATCGTACTTCGTAATTGAATTAGGGTCGCAATCCATCATTGGCGATCCAGTCGTAAGGGGCGGGCTTGTTATTGCCGCTTTCATCGCAGTAATGGCCCTTCTCTCAGTAACCGGGATACTGTATAATATATTCGTAGCAAACGGCTTCGTAGTGACAACAAGCTTCTCCGCAACAATCCAGGAACTCACTCCTCCAACGTTCAACTTTCTTTTTGCCAGCTTCGGCTCAACTCTGTTCACTACTCCAATGACGCTCATGGCCATTGCCTCCATATCCGTAACGCACAACAACTTCGAACGTATACTGGCATTTGCCATAGCCATGCTGGGATTCCTGCCATACCTCTTCATGCGCATATACGATTCCTCCGGCTTTATGAAAGGCAACGCCCGGCTAAGGCTAGACCCCGATGTCGGCATGCTTGCTGTGGGTGCATATCTCGCAACGACGCTATGCCTGCAAATGATAGCCATAAGGTTCAACTCCCTGGTATCGATACCACTCGCAATACTCTCGGCATACGGCGTGTACTGGTTGATATCGTACTCAAGGTCCGAGAAACAGTCTCTGGTCTCTATGGCTGCACTGGCACTACTCCTGCTCTCTGTAAGCACTGCCATCGGTTACCAATCGCTCATATTTTTCTCCTCGTACATAGCATACTCTGCCGCAAAGCTCTACGCCGTGCTAACTGCGATAGGTTTCCTATTCCTAGTTGCTCTATACTACTTCACCAAAGGGGGGAGCATGGAACTCTACGGCAGGGTGGCACTCGTCGCATACATATTCCTGTTCTTCATATCAAGGATATTATTCCCGCAGTCGCTCCCACAGACGCTGCTTCTCTTCTTCTTCCTGCTGGCAGCCCTGGCAGTTCTCGCCTTCGATTTTTTCAACAACTCAAACAATTGGCATATTGTACTAATATTTTTCTTCATATTCACGATAATGCAGCTTGACTTCTCCTACGGCGCCTCCATCGGCCAGGCGGACAACATAAACCCGCTGTTCATAAACGCAATGACGTGGCTAAAGAACAACTCACCCAACAGCAGCGTCGTTCTTACTCTTTGGCCAGACGGCAGCGTCGTCGAAGGTGTTGCTAACAGGACGAGCGTTACCGATAGCGTGGGCTCGCAGAACCTCACCAAGGCGGACCTTTTTGCAGCATGGCTGCTTAACCAGAGCGCTGACCCTCAATTCCTCACAAGCAGCATAAACGGCAGACCAAACTATCTTGTGACAAGGTTCACCTGGCTGAGCGAGACCAGCGGCATATACGTTGAGTCAGGCCTGCCAAATTCAACAGTGCCGGGGTACTCGTACGCCGCGCTTGGCAGCGTCGGAGAATCGTTACAGAGCAACTACACTGCACTGAAATTCGGAGCAGGGCCCAACACCGAAGTCATAGCAATGCTTCAGAAGGGCAGCATAAACGGCTACATCCAGACTCCGCAAGGCATCTCTCCATTCTCATACATAGGCTTTTACGATCAGGACAACGGCAACTTCACAATAATACGGCAGTCTTCCTATAATGTTACCAACAACCAGACATTGATGATAGTATACTCCGGGGTTCACAATCCAAGCCTTCCAATAAACATCACCGGTGCTCTGGTCTTCAGGAACCTGATAGCCAACAGCAATATGTTCAAGCTGCTCTATCTCTGCGGTCCTTCAGGTTGCGCATGGGACAACGGGCTCGCCCGCCTGCAGCTTGTGTACGTGAATTCAGACACGAAGATATTCAAGATAATATATAACAACACCAACGGATGATACAATGCCAAAATCACTTGTGATAATCCCGACAGTAAGGAATCCCTCCGTCATATCGGATTACGCCGCGAACATCGAGCTGCACGGTTTCGATAAGAAAAGCCTTCACTTCCTCATAGTCACGGAAGACAACGCTGAGAAGTCGGAGTACAAGCGCAAGCTGGACGAGAGCGGCCTCTCCGGAGAGATATTCGGTGCTACAGAACGGGAGAGGTTCATGGGTGAGAACGGCATATCCGAGTATCTCGACATAATACCTCGTAAATCGCACGCCGAGACGAGTTTTGGCCTGATATACCTCCTAATCCACCGCGAGTTCGAGTACGGCTTCTTCATAGACGATGACACAAAGCCTGTGGCCGAATTCGATTACTTCGGCGGTCATCTGGGCAACCTCTCATTCAAAGGGGAAGTCGACTCGGCAGGCAGCGAGAAAGGCTGGCTCAACGTGCTATACCAATCCTTTTCCAGGCACGGGCTATATCCACGCGGTTATCCTTACAGCGTGATGGGCGAGAAAACCTCCGTCTCGCGAATTGGCGTTTCCGAAGGCAGCGTCTTCATATCGCACGGGCTATGGACCAATGTGCCAGACCTTGATGCCATACGCATACTGATGGACGGGGATCTGAACGGCCAGGCACGGACAAGGCTCCGCAGGGAAGATTTCACGGGCAATTTTGTTGCTGAAAAAGGCAGCTTCCAGACTGTCTGCTCGATGAACCTTGCATTCAGGCGCGAGATAATACCTGCATTCTACCAGATGCCGATGGATGATAACCCATACCGCGTAGGAAGGTTCGATGATATCTGGTCCGGATTCGTTGCCAAGGCAGTACTTGACCGGACTGGAGGGCTGATAATGAACGGTTATCCTCTTTGCGAGCACAACAAGGCCCCAAGGAGCACGTTCAAGGATGTAGCATCAGAATCCCCTGGCTACGAATCAAACGAGTTCTTTGCCGAGACTATACGGAACACAAGCTTCAGCAGTGCCGATGTCCAGGGGCTTACCGAAGAGATAGCGGACAAGCTCGAGAAGGATGGAAAGACCGAATTCGTGAGGTACTGCGGGAAATACCTCGGAAGGTGGACTGATCTCTGTGAAAAGAAGGGCTAAGCGCGTGAGAGGGAAGGCTCTGGTGATAATACCTACCTTCAATTCGTACGCGCTCACGCATAAGCACCTTGAGCTTCTTGAGAAGCAGCAAGGCGGCAATTTCGATGTCATAGTGATAGACAGCGGGAGTTCGGAAGACCACCTGAAGCTCAAAGGGGAGCGCCACGGTTTCGGTCTTTTCATACTGCATTTCGACGAAGATCTGGGCGGTTCCGGAAGCACCTATGAAGGCGTCAAGTACGCCATGGAGCACGGCTATTCATATGCCATACTCTCTGATTCTGACGCGTTTCCCGTATCAAAAAACCTGATAAACGGTCTTACCGAGGCAGCGGGCCCTGACACCGCTACTTTTCCGACGAATCTCTTCAAGAGATACTGCAAAGGCAGCTGGACTGATTCTGAGGAGTCACGATGGGCCCCATGGCACTACCTTACGCTTTCAAGGGAAACGATAGGCAGGGCAGGCTATCCGCGCCGCGACCTCTTCATATATAACGACGACATCGAGTACTCTTTGCGGATACGCTCCAGCACCAGAATCCTGCAGATGAACAACCTCTATTATGAGCACAGGAACTCAACGCTATCAAATTACTTCCTGAAAGGGCTGTCTGCAAAGGCCTCTTATTACACTATAAGAAACAGGATACTCTGTTCGCCGGGCCTTAAAGGGCGCATCACTCCCATCGGGAACTGCTTTTTCAGGATGCTCATCGCATTCTATTCACTGCCATTAGGAACAGCTATGCGGTACTCATTTGTGCTGTTCAGGGCCGTAGCAGATGGCGTCTCAGGCAGATCCGGCAGGGCTGAGATACCGAAGATCGAGCCATTGATTACAATAACGGGGAGTAACGGCAGGATGCGCGGAGCTTATCTTACCTACCCTGAACGGGATTCCGTCATGGACAGGAAGAAAGCGGCTCGGCTCGGATGGCGCCAGATGGACATCTCGGGCGGTGTAACAACTGCCGCGCTGCTGCGCATCCTCATCGGAGGAGGTTCCGTGATAGTCAACGACCTGCTGGGCAACCAGCGCATAACGACGCGCCTCTCTCCTTTCCTCTTTCTCGGCAGGCTCTACCTTCTCAACGAGAAAGGCCTTTTCAGGGTAACGTCAGGCAGATAACAGATAACCATCAGGTGTACGCTGCACAGTTCCACACCGGTTCTTTCTTCAGCGAGTATATCAGCAGATTGTTAACTCCGCTGCTGTTTCCTACTTCTTCGTATACCAGCGTGAGATTCGCGTCCATGCCGCTTATCACTCTCTGCGGTCTCTCGAAGAGCTGAAGGTTAGTGCCATTCACTTTCCTGTTCGCCAATGGCTGAAAGTCCGAGACAAGCAGATAGTCGGGCTTTCTTGCGACAACATAGCTTAGGTTGCCTGCCCTGGCGTACAGGAAATCCTCGAATGCCCACCATTCCGTATTGTTTGCATTGTAATTGGTGTCGCTGAACGTCTTCCTGTCTCCCCAGTACTGTATTGCGGTGCCGTCTGCCTCAGAGCTGAGGAATGTGGCATTCGATACTGTGTTCAACTCAGTGCAGAGCATCGCCTGCTTCATGACTTTGCTTATGGAAGGTACCGCCGGGGAATACACTATCTGTCCTGTGTCGAGGACGAAACCAAAGATCAGCAAAGCGGAGAATAGGAGCATGACAAACCTCCTTCTCTCGCCTTTGTAGAAGCTCAGCAGAGAGCCGGCAAGTATCGAGATCGGAATAAAAAGAAGGGATTCGAACCTGCTGCTCTGAAGCGTGAAAGGCACCGCAAAAAGCAGCATCGCCCATACGACCATCCACGCCTCTCTCCTGTTTCTGTCTGCCGATCCGAACGAATCCCATTTTACCTTGATGCTGGCCGCCATGGCCGGCAGCCATGATGTTGCAAATCCTACGAGTATCCAGATAACGAGAGTTACGCTGCCCAGAGCATTTGTCCATATCCCTATTGGGTAAGTCTGGTAAGCGAAAGGCTCTATCATTCCAAGAACCTGCATCCCGTTAATGATAACCTGCCCTTTTCCGAATACAAGAAGGAAAGGCAGAGAAGTTATTATAACGGGAGCCAGAAAGAAGAGTCCCCATCCCAACAGGAACATTGAAGAAAGCACTACAATGCCTTCGCGCTTCAATCCAGAGAATATCGCAGCAATAAATGCGAAGACCCAGAGTACGATGGCATAAACTCCCCCGTTCCAGATAAGGAAGGCGAGAACTGCCGGCAGCACTGAAAGAAGCATGGTCCGAGGCCTCTCCGCTTTTATCATCATAAGCAGTGATAGTAGCGAGAGCGCAGGCACATACACGTCACCCCTGAAGAGATTGAATGCCGAGCTGTACATGCCCGCCCCTGAAAGGGCGAAGAAGAGTACCGCGAAGAGCGCTGCGCCATGGTCTCCGGTCATCTCCTTCGTGTAGAGGAAGACGCAGAGCGCAGCAAGCGTTATGAACGCAGCGTCGGCAATCCATAGCGCATGGTAGAAGCCCAGAAAGCCGAGGAACTGCTCTATCTTGAGGCCAAAGTAGACTAGCCCCTGCTCCGAGAATATTATGTTATGACTGGTGTACCCTGCTAGCATATTTGGTGCGAGTGTGTACGCATCTGCGATGCCCTGCCTGAGCGCAAGCATACCTGCCATGCTCTCTGTATCGAGGATATTGCCGCGCATGAGGTATAGCGCTCGCGTGGCTACCGAGAGCAGCACAAGAACTGCGAGGACGTAGATCTCCCTGCTTCTTGCATTTTTCCACTGTACTACAGAGAACGGAAAAATCCTCCTCGCAAACTCGCCATTGATGACGGGATCCGAAGCCCTGTTTGCTTCATGCATATCCTTATCAATGCACAGCAATGGTATTAACTCCCACTGTGTCCAGTGCCTGTTGTATATTATGCTGCGCGATAATGCCACAGCGGCTTTAAACTAACTATTACGTCTGCAAAAGAATCCATATACAACAATCAACGAATTTTGTCCGGGAATATGCAAATAAAAAGTTAAACAAAACGCAAGTATTTAAATACTTTACTTTTCATCTATTCTCAAAATATTAATGTGATAGCATGAAAAGTCTATACGCAAAGAGGATAGCCGCTGTAGCGGCAAGTTTGTTAGTGGGCCTTGCGTCCGCTGGACAGGGAGTTACCTATGGTAACATTCCCATAATAAGCACAACCGGGCAGCCTGTCGTGCAGATCGTAGTAGGATCTACCGCGCAGCCTAGCGACGGAGTGGTAGCCGCAAACATCGCTGCGGTGATAGGAAGTCTGGCGCACACGACACAGAACGTAACCGCAAGCATATCCGGTCCTGGGGGGGCTAGTGTTAATAACAGCTATGGCGTAACATGCGCAATCACGCAATCGCTTTGCTCGATAAGCAATCAGCAGGTCTGGCTTGGAGAGAAGGGTGGAGTCGCTGCTGCGGGTTCATTCTCTTTTGCGGGATTAATAGGATCTATAATAAACGGGGGAGTTATAAACTCTGCAAACTTGGGTAACACGAAGTACTCCTCAACAACAGCAACGCAGGCAAATGTGGGTTCCTCATTCATATATCCTGACGTTGGCGGATCCGGACCTTTCACTATCTCGACCTCACCTACGCCACCTAGCGCGTGGGAAGGAGTCGGCCTGCCTGGCTCTACGCCTTCGGCAAGTTCGACAAGCGGTGGCGTGACGCTCGGAAAGTTCACGCAGGGAACAGGCTCCAACGCAAAGGACAACGTAGTGCAATTCACTTCCTCGCAGATACCTGGCTTGCTCAATGCATACGGGACTAATCTCGAGTCAGAGTCTCTCTGGCTTGCAGGCTATCCTGTATACGACCAGCAGTCAAACGTTACAAGCTTTGCGTTGCTAAACGTTAACGGCGCATACCAGGTGACCTTCGGAAAGCCTATCTCGAACCTCACGGGAGGTTCCACAACACTGCAGGCATTCCAATTCCTGGGACAGAACTGGTCAACATACGCGTTCAAGCCTCCAGTATTGACAAGCAACTGGCCTACCTCCTCGCAGTTCGTAGTAGGGGGAAACATGACCTTTGCATCTGCCTCTACTGCACTTACGCACGTAAACGTTGGCGGCAACCTGACAACAGGAAACATAACCGTGCAGCTTAACGACCTTGAGCAGCTTGGAAGCAACCAGCCTGACGCCACATTCACTGTGTACAAGAATGGCGTAGCTACAAACACCTCGGTTATAGTGTACTCCGGGCACACAGTACCTGTAAATTCCAGCGGCACGCTCATACACATAAGCATGCCTCAGGCATTCGCAGGATTGTACGGAAACGCAAGGTATGCTGACGTGCAGCTATTCTCAAACATACTGAACGTATCTAATGGCGGCTACTGGAACACGAATAACAAGAACTGGCTAGTGGAGCTAAGGTGGACATCAAACCAGTCCTCCATGCCTGCGAACCAGCTTGTATTCTCGAAGGACGCGCAGCTGCAGTCGATAATACTGTACAGCAACCAGTCGACTACAACGATGCTGACCCCTGGGTCTACCTTCGACTACATCCAGAACCCTGCCGTATGGAAGCTGACCTTTGCGGGAGATACTCTCGGAGCTCCTAGCAGCGGAAACTCCAATTTCGATGCGCTCTCATTGTCGACGAGCTCATCCACAGCGTCTTCATCGACTGGAGGATCTGCGTACACGAACATCGGCGGAAACAGCATGTATCCTGTGACGGCTAGGGTCTTCAACGGCCTAACCTTTGCAGCTGCCGGAAGCACTCCTGCGGTAAACGACAGCACAGTGCAGGAGCCAGTGAACCTCTTCACAGTTACGAGCCAGATACCTACGGCATTCACGATAGTGCCTAGTGGGGCTCTTGCGGCGCCTTCAACAAGCCTGCAGAGCGTAAACTACAACCTGGACTCGTACAAGTTCACTCCGTACAATGCCGTGCAGGCGAACACCCTTGTGAACGCCACTGATCCAAACGCCGGTCTTGTAATACAGCTGATAAACAATGGGGTATCCGGAAACTACATAAGCAACAACAACAACTTCAATGTTTATCTGACTGGTTACAACGGCAATGGGCAGAAGCAGTCCGGTACGGCGCTTGAGGCTACGTACAATTCGTTCTACGGGGACACGGCAGCGCCATTCAACGGTGGCAATGTCGTAATATACGAGAACGGAAAGACCCTCCTGGCGAACCTAACAGGCATAACCTTGCAGTATGCGCTGCCTAACCCTGGGGTAAACGTCAATGTATTCGAATCTGCGAACGTCCCGGCAAACGGAATAAGCAGCAGCGCTGGAAACGAGATCCTTCTTGGTTCTCTTACGTACAATGGCCCGAAGCTCTTCTATAAGCCTGCTTCGTATGGCTACTACGTGGCTCCTGTGGCTACAAACTCCACCGTAACGTACAGCGGAGAGAGCAACAACGTGAACTTCAAGATACAGCAGAACTCTCCTGCGAACACAGTCGCAAGGGGTTCGTACTTCACGTACAACATACCTGAGTTGATCTCTTCGAGCGCAACGACGACTGAAGCCGCTACGTTCATAGACCTGACGAACTCCACATCAGCGCAGCAGCCAAACCCTCTGTACCTGCTGAACTATACGAATGGGTACAACAATGCGGTTGACTACGCGAGTTCTTCGGACTATCTGCTTAACCCAGGTAATCCTGAGGGCAGCGGAGTAAAGGCGCTGACAGGGTTCAGAACAGAGCGCGGAAGCGCAGTAGGCGCTATACCGCAGGGATCAGGCACTCTGACGTACTACATGGCAAAGAGCGTCGGCGGCCTTGAGTTCCTCGTGGGTCCGGCAAACACGAACATCACGACGAGCACCTCTCTCTATGGGCCTTACTCGGTCGGAGCAACTACAAACCTGCCTAACGTAACGATAGCGAAGGTAAACGCAACATGCCAGTTCGTATCGACAACCAACACTTGCACGATAACTGGCGCAAACAAGCTGGTTGCGACACCTTCAGTAACGCAGGCTTCAGTAGCAACCGTGATAGACCCTACGAAGGGCGTTCCTATAGCTGTACTCGATACGCAGGCAAACAATGCCTCCTCCGAGATAGTCATAGGAAGCAAGTACGTGAACAGCGTTGCGGCGCAGATATTCTCTGCAAACCCTTCGCTGAACTCAGCGTTCGCTCCTACTGGACCTGACTCTGTGATAGTGCAATCCTACCAGAACAAGATACTGGTCGCGGGATACACTGCGCAGCAGACAGTGCAGGCGGGCAACGAGTTCATAACGAACCTGCTGGCTGACGCTGGTGCGTAATCCGGGCGTAGCTGATTTAGACGGGGCGGGATCTTCCCGCCCCTTCTTTCTTTTTCTCTGATTTTCTTCGAAATTCCAGTACCTTTCTGCCTTCTTTTCAACTTTCTTCTAAAAAATCACCCGGAAATGATTTTACGTCGTAAAACATGTATTGTCTGCAAAATTGGATTTAGCAACATTTTTAAATCCTTCCTGCTTAATACAAGTGATTCGATGCGACATCTCGCCGCGCTTCCGCTCTTACTCTCATTGCTTCTTATTCTTCCAATAAGCGCGCTCTCACCGGGCGCGATGCTGCAGAATTACAACGTGCCTAATTCCCTTATAGCGAATCTTACCGAGATAAATGCCACTTATGGGAGCTCAAGCTACGCGCTTCTCTACAAAGGCAACTCCCCATACTTTGTAATAAACACAACGCACGGCGTTAACGAGTTTGTGACTGATCCGTCTGCAATAAGCGCAATAATAAGCGATACCCAGGCCGGAATATCCACGCGCAGCATAAACTTCACATACCTGAGCGGGCAAATGACTGCCTACATAAGCTCCGCTGCAACTGTGATGAATGCATGCCTTCGGTTCACAGGACTTGACCATCTTACCTGCACAAAGCAGAACTTGTGCCTTTCCTGCCAGTCTGTACCTGCATGCAAGGATTATTATCTCGGCACAGGCGCCCTTGGCGGTGTAGGTAGCGTAAGCATAATGCAGTTCGGCAGTGCCTACGCCAACCTTACCCGGAATCTTACTATTTACTATCAGAGCTCCACAAATGTGACTGCCCTGGATCTGATCAGCAAAACTGCCTCTCTTAATGCAGCATTCTCTAACGTCTCCACCATAACAAGCCATATCTACCAGAATCCCATCTTCCCTCCTCCGCCTGGCGTCGACTACTCCCAGTGCCCTGGCACACCGCTCCAGGGGCCATGGTGGTGCTGGTCAGCCAACGCATCTGGCATCTGCGGCGTTTTCAATGCGCACACGGGCCTCGGCGAATACAGCCCCATATATAACCACACCTTTCTGAACAACGTGAATGCAAGCCTCAAGAGCATCAACCCGAACCTGCCAACACAGCAGAACCTGCTTGCAATGGCACAAGCTGTCATAAACAATCAGAACGCGTATATAGAGCCTGTGGTGCAAAAGGCAAAGAAAGCCGAGCTTGACGCACTGCTCAACGGCTCTCTGAGCAGCTATCCGTCGCTAAAGAACGGCAGCACCATTCTTCTCACGCACATATACAACACCTCTCTGGAATATTCTCTTCTTGCACTGGAGAGCGCTTACAATAATCTGACATCAGACTACCTTACCTCAAACATACAGGCAAACGGCGCCGTTGTGGCAGCACAGCTGCAAAACACAACCTTGCTATACAATGCCATCTCCTCAGAATATTCCTCCCTTCTCTCCAAGGCAAGCAACAATACCCTTCTGCTTATCGAGGCCCAGATCTCCGGCGCAAAAGGCAATGAGATCGCAGCTCTCTCTTTAAATGAAATGAAGCTTAACAACGAAGTTCTCGGCCTTGTTGGCAATTCAACCGCAGCAGCCGCGCTCCTAAACACAATCTATTCGAGGGCCCGCACTGTCGTGCCTCTCAGCATCGGCGCTGGCAACGTAGTGAGGGCTATAGATGGCCCTTTCGCAACATCCCTCGCGCTCGCAATGGGTCTCTCGTATGACTCTGGGATTGCGCTCTCGCCTCTTCTATCATCTCTGCTATCTCTTGTAATAGGCGCGGTCATACTGTTGCTTGTCTATGGTTACTACCTAACGCTGAAGCACAACCGGAAGGTGATACTGAACCGCAGGACAGCCAGGGTCTGGAAGCTACTATTCTCGGTAGCTTCAGTGCTGCTGCTTATATACATACTACTGACGTATCTCCTTGCCACCTCCGCTGGCCATGCGCCCGCTGGCAGCCTTTTCAGCGCAATACATGGCGCAAGGAGCATCGCAGTCGTCTTAAACGGAAGCAGCATCTCGCGCAGCACAGTCAAATGCGGCGATCTCATAATCAGCCAAGCAAGATCCATTGGAAAGAACGCCGCACTAATGTACGTAAACGGGACAAGCTGCACAATGAACGATACCACGACGAGCAAGAGTTCCTGCCTGAACTCTTACGTGAGGGATGGCGATCCGATAGTGGTGCTCACGCAGTCTAATCAATCTTCGATAAGCATATACTCACTGTACGGCACTGCGCTCCATGCAAACGGCAACCAGAGTTTCATGGATGCGTGCTATGCCAGTCTGTTCATAAAGTGATACCATGGCTTCTGAGAAAAAGAGAAAGAGCGAGCGAGTAGAGGGCAGCAAGTCCAAAGAACAGCACGGGGCCAAGGGGCACGCCGATCGTGCATCCAGAGCAAATCCTGACATATCAGGCGAAGAGGGCATCCGCGGAAATGAACGCGGGCTTTTGGAAAACGCGCCTCTGATAGGGCTTATTGCAGTTGTTGTGGTTGCGATAGCCGCAGCCGCTGTGATCATTCCAGGCATAAATCCCTCCTTCTCTACATTCAAGAGCAACTTCCAGTCTGCCCCAAGGATAGCCATAACTGTGAAGTACACCAACGCAACCGCATACAACAGCGAGACCAGCTGCTTCACCGATATCGTTGAAGTAGTTTCCAGATACAAGAGCCCATCTGCAATAGATTTCTACACAATAGACGGGAACAATTGCACATACTCTCCAACAGGCCTGGGACATCAGATAAATCCTGTCACGACAAATGCTTCGGAATGCCTCAGCAAGGCCTACTCGGAGCCGGGCATCTTCCTGAACTACAGCCAGGCAAACAGGACTCTCATCACTGCAAGCCATCTCTACATATACGGCAACGGTGCGTATTACAACGAATGTCCCATAGCGGTCGATCTCTCCTGAAGCTTTCCTGCCATAGGGCCTGGTACGCATGGAAGGGGAAGATCTAGATATAGGCGGACAGCTCTTCAGGATAAGAGTTGAGCCTGCAAGGGGACGGAATGCATACGCGATTATCTCCGGCGCTGAGATAAGGATAAGGATACCTCTAGGCATGGGCAGAAGGGAGTCAGAGCGCTGTTTTATGGAGCTCAGAGAGCGTGTGATAAGGAAGATCATGCGTCATCCCGAAGTCCGATGGCATTCAAACAGGGGGCCCGAATTCAGCGCAGGACAAGAGTTCGGCGTGCTTGGGCAACCATTACGCATAGAGGTCTCAGAGGATCTCTTCCGCAGGCGCAACACCGCAAAGATAGATGGTGCTGTCCTACGCCTGCTTCTTGCAGGTGACATACCACAGAGTTCGAAGGCAAGCACTGTTAACCTGCTTGCGCACCGTGCCATATCGCGCCACTTCCTCCCCGAGATAGAGAACCGCGTAAGCAGGATAAACGCAGAATCATTCGGATTCGATCTCAAAAGAGTATCATTAAAGAGGCAGAGCACAAGATGGGGCAGCTGTTCCAAGAGGAGCGGCAGGATAAACCTGAATTTCCGGCTCCTATTCGCCCCGGAAGGAATACTGGATTATGTAATAACCCACGAGCTTGCACATCTCAAAGAATCAAACCATTCTCAAGCATTCTGGAGACTTGTGGGAACAGCGATGCCAGATTATAAGGAACGGGCAAGATGGCTCAGAAAAAATGGGGGAACCATCTGCCCTTCATCTGCAACTCTGCCGGATAGCAGCAGTAACGACGAGCAGCGCAATGCCTTGAGATAATGCAATTCAGTGCCGCCTTTTTGCTCTGTTCCCGCCGCCCTGCTGTTTCCGATAAGCTACGATCTCCCCTGCATACTTTGTGCCGGTGAAGTTTCCCACGATCATTATCCTCGGTTCGCTATATCTTACCTCAAAACCCTCTGCCTTAAGCCGCTCTACAATATCCCTGTATCCGTAATGGTACTCTATGTGCAGCAGTGAAAACCTTCTGAGGATCTCGCTCGACGTGTTTCTTATTATCTCGTACTCTCCGCCTTCGCAGTCCATCTTGATTATGCAATCCTTAAGCTTCATTCTCGCTGCAAACTCGCCGAGCTGGATCATTTTGCCTTCAGAAGATCCGAAACTGCTGTTTGAAGGGCTGTACTCTTTCTTATCCCCCACAAGAAGCGCCATGAACGGGATTATCCTCGATTCAAGCCTGTTAAGCTCTATGTTCCTCTTCATCGTCTCGTAGAGCGGTTTGACAGGCTCGAACGCGTACACCTTCTTCGCTCCGAGGATTGAGTAGAGAAGGGCAGTTTCGCCCATGTACGCGCCAGCATCTACTACAACCTTTCCATTGAAATCAGCAACAGCGTGCTCATCCGAAGAGAGGTCTCCTACTGCGGCCGCAACCGAGGCCGCATCAACTCCCACCTTAACCCCTCGCACAGTGAAAGATGCAGTATTTCCTGAGCGCACAAGCCCCAATCCCTTAACGCGCTCAAAATGCGATTCGTCTGACTGCCCTATGCTTATCAACTTGTTGATGCTATTGCGCGTTAGCTCAAAAGCATTCCCATTCCTGAGTCTAATTGTTCTGCTCTTCGCAAGTCCCGAGTACACCAGCGGAGCTATATACCACTGTGTTGTTGCCTTGCGCATGCTGCCAAGATAACCGAGCATCTGCGATGCGTGGATTACTGCAGCGTACGGCATGGAAAGAGTCAGTCTTATCCTATCTTTTGCATAAACATTCTCAAACATGGCTTGTGGCACCAAATTGCTTCCGCATCAGTTTATCGCGCAGCATCTCGCGCATGCGGGGAAGAGCTTGCGCTTGTAAAGCTCCTCCCTGAATTTCCTTGCGGCATCGCTGCCCCATAACTCATCAACTTTCTTATTCCTTACATTGCCAAGCTTGAAATCGGTCATCCACTCGTCAGGGCAGAACATTGCATCTCCGTTCGCCTTAACCATCAGATAATTCCATGCGACAAAGCATCTGTCTCTCTTCGTAAATGAGAGATCCGAGTAATACTTGACAATCTGCTCCTGCGTGAGCCGCGGATGTATGAACACGGGCTTACTGTACTTCTTTTTCTCTATGTCCATTATCTCCTTCGAGAGCTTCTGCACGTATCCTGCATCAAAAGTCGATATTATGTGCGAGTCAACTCCCTCGCCTTCGTTGCTGCCAAAGATCATCTTCAGCACCTTCTTATGGGCTTCGGCGTGGTTCTTGTCAGTGAACCAGAGGTGCTGTAGTCTTGTGCCGTCAACCCCGACATCATCCTGAAGATACCTGATAAGCTCATCAAGCCTGCCGGCGATCCACGGCGAGAATGTCGTGTTCGTCTTGATGCCTGGAAGAGCGTTCTCTCCTCTATAATCCAAAAGCTTCCTTATAGTCTCTGTAGTCTTGTCAAACATGCCTTTTCCCCTGATGTTATCATGCACGTCTCTGGGGCCGTCTATGGAGAAGTTTATTGTGAGGTTTCTTATCCTTGAGAGCCTTTCAAGCTTATCATCGCTAAGCATGGTGCCGTTGTTGTTAGTTATCACCGACATGCCCTTGCCGGTTATGTACTCTATTATGTCTACAGTATCCTTCCTTATGAAGGGCTCCCCTCCTGAAAGGTAGAACGAAGGCCTGTGCTTTCCCGCAAGCTGGTCCACAAGATCGAATATCTCCTGCGTACTGAGCTCCTGCGTCACTAGAGGATCCCTCTCCCTGACGAGCTTGAAAGCTATGCCGTTAGATCCCCACCACCAGCACATCGTGCATCTAAGGTTGCATATCACTGAGAGCTCAAGGTTTACTACGTCTATCTTCCTGCCTTCCTGCCTGTCTCCGAACCTGAATTTGTATCCGGAAGAGAGTCTTTCCGGGAGCGTGAGCATGCTTGTGCCGTAATCCCACAGCCGCGGACTGACCTTCTGCAACCTCATCCCTATCTTGTAAAGGTTCGGATGCAGCCCGCTGTCAAGCTTCAGAAAACCACTCATTATTCCCTTCCCTTTTGATGTTTAAATACCTTATTGTCAGTGTCTCGCAGTGGTCTTTCTGCCAAGAATCCCTGTGTTGTGTACCTGAGATGATATATTTTTAAGCTTCCGATTCCATCACCTAGCATGAAGCCTATCACAGTGCTCATATTCTCCAGAAACAATGTTGCAGGAGCGATCGAGCTCATACAAAGCGTGTACGGCCTCGCTCAGGAATTCGTGCTTATAGACAGCAGCGGTCAAAAACAGCGAGCCGAGCTGCGCAGAACGATATCTGCGCTTAAGCTTGATAAAATCCGCACGTTCCATGCCGTAGCTCTAGGATACGCTGATCCGCTTCGCATGTACGGCCTATCAAAATGCAGTAACGACTGGGTTCTCTATCTCGATGTCGATGAAAGAGTCAGCGAACGCTTGAAAAGAGAATTGCAGAAAGTAATATCAAGGCCCGGCTGCGACGCGTTCGCGATAAAACGCTACGAAGAGGCCGGAGATGACGCATCGGGCTTCTTCACGTGGCAGGTACGCCTGTTCAGGAAAAGCAAAGTGCTATACAAAGGCCTTCTCCACGAACAGGCAGAGGTTAACGGCAAGTTATGCCGTATTGAAAACAGCGACTTCTACCTTGAACACAGGCAGGAACTAAGGAACCCATCCTCAGGCATAGAGTACTCTGAATTCGAGCAGTTCGAGAGGATGTCTTATCGCACATACAACGAGAAAATGCTCGAATATTTCATAAAGGCTACAATGCCTGAAAAAAAGACATTCTCAAACAATATTGCCAAGCACATAATAAAAGGATGGCTCTTTCTCTATGAGTCGGTGACACTCCGCAAACAGGAGCAGGAACTTGGAAATTTCGATTATCTGTTCTATTATCTGGCCAAGAGCATGGGTTATTCATTAAAGCGCGGCAGGCTTTACGGGGGTACGATACGGGGGGCGTTAGAGTATCTCGGGAAGGTCAGGGAATGGAAGTCCTCTCCGAACGGGAAAGAGTTCTTCGAGATATCCCAGATAATAAACAAGGAAGGAGTGATACACTTTCTCGGCCTCGAGACTGAGAAGACCATACTGGCACTTAACAGGAAGTACTCCGGCAAAAGGCAAGGGATAGGATTGCTTAAGGAGCTGCTCATAGAAAAGTACAGGCTATTGCATGCAGTCCCGTCTCGCGGCAAAAAAGGCAGTTAGGATGGGAAAATCAAAGATACTCCTTATCGCAAACAACCTTTCCAACTTCGGCGGCGGAGAGCGATGGGTGCTCGAAGTTGCGTCAGAGCTCAAGAAGAAGCACGAAGTATCCATATTAAACCTGACTTCCAAAGCGGACACCACGAGGGTGCCCCTGCGCGCAGCTTTGCGGAATTATGGCCTAAAAAAAGCAGACGTATCAATTGCAGAATGTATCGGGGTAAGGTCGAAAGTTTTTGGTTCGGAGAACTTCATCCTCCTCGTGCCAAAGCCTGGTGCCCTATCCGCTATGCACGCAAAGATCAGGGATACCGATACTGTATACATAATAACATCAAACCCTCTGGCACTGTCCTACGTCATCGCACTCTGCAGCCTCTATCGGAAGAAGCTGATCTTCGGAGTCCACATACCTTTCCTAAAAAACCTGCTATCCTCCAATTCAACCGCCGGAACATATCGCTTTCTCCTTGGCAAAGTACGTGAATTCCATGTACTGAACAGGGATGACGAATCACTTATACGGTCACGCTTCAAGAGTGCAAAAGTGCATCTGATACCGAACTTCATACCCTCACTTCCCGTGCTGCGTAATTCCAAAAATAAGAAGAAGTTCATCGTGCTATTCGTCGGCAGGCTTGAGACGCAGCAGAAAGGGATAGATCTGCTCTCTGAAATCGTCGCCAGGACAATAAAAAAGAACCCCCGCATAAGCTTTCATATCCTGGGGAAGTCCGGAGACGGCCAGGGCATCGTGTTGAAATTGGCCTTGCGATATCCCGGGAGAGTACTGCAGCCAGGCTTTGTATCGGAGCGCAGGCTTGCGGAAGAGTACCAAAGGGCATCCTTATTCATATGCACCTCGCGCTACGAGAGCTTTGGCCTTAGCGTACTTGAAGCACAAAGCTTTGGTCTGCCTGTCGTGTCCTTCAGAATAAGCGGTCCCGTGGATATACTAAGATCCACGATACAGGGAGCCACGGTTGCGCCTTTCGATACAGTGGCGTTCTCGGATCGCATACTCTGGTACTACAACAGATACGCCTGCAATCCCGAAGATCGCATATCTGATGGAAAACAGATACGAATGATAGTTGCCAGAGAATACGGCAAAGAGCTGGTTATGGCTAAGCTCGAGAAATTATTATCCGGCAAGGGGGAGTGATCCTGCGCTGTCCCTTACTGCTGCGTCATTGCCTTCCACTGCTTATCATCTTCTCGTATGCTAAAATCGTGTTTAAAGCTGTTTTTTCCCATGTGAATCCCCTCGCGTAATTCATGGCAGCTTTCCTTTTTTTCTCCCCGTATCCATTCTCCTTGAGCTCCTTTATCTTTTCTGCCATCTCCTCTTCGCTTTCCACCTCGATGCAGTGCCTTCTGACTTCCCTTGCGATCCTTCCTTTTCTGTACACTATCACTGGGATCCCCCTGGCTTGGGCTTCAAGTATTTCAAGCTCGAATCCTGCGTAAAGTACGGGGTGAACATAAACATCAAACGAGTCGTATATGCGCACAAGCCTGTCCTCAGGCGCGAAGCCCATAAGATGTATCCTCCTGTCTGACGAAGCTTCCTTCTCAATGTCAGCATAGGCCTTGGTGTCAGACCTCTTGCCCCAGAGTTCCATGTGCACATCCTTGTCCTCTAGAAGCTTCACTGCCTTAACTCCGAAGATTCTGTTCTTTTTGTATATGTAGGAGCCTATTGAGCCAACTACGAATCCCTTCCTCATTCTTCTGTGCGCGTACGCAGATAGGAATCGGCTGTCTATCCCGAGGCTTACTACGCATATCCTCTTCCTGTCGTAGCCGAGCGATACTGCATCCTCCCTTGTGAGGGTTGAATCTGCAATAAGGTAGTCTGCCTTCAAAGACGCTTTCTCAGCCGCTTTAAGGAGTCTGTAATATGCCCTGATGCCTGCCTGCTTCTTTGCAGAGAGGTACCTCTCCATCACAAACTCCGGATACTTTATCGCAGAGAACTCATGTGCGGTGTTTACCTGCAGCGTATTCCTATCCTTGAGCGGTAGGCATAACAGGTCTCCTGACGGGTTGTGCACTATGTCATAGCCTGCGTATGCCTTGGTGAGGTTATTCAGCATGAAAGCAAGGAAAGGCATCCTCCTGCCAAGAAAGGGAAGCTCTTCGGGCACTTCTATCTTATCCAGTTCAATATCTTTGCCTGCATACAAAGACATGTTGAAATACAGCTCATACAGATACCTGCGAACCCCCGAGCCGCTTCCCTTGTCAAAACTGCCTCGCGGCCCAAGAATCGCTATCTTCATCATAAGCCTAACCCTAAACTCAAACCTGCCCCTTCAATGCCTTTCTGTACGAGTCTATCGTGTCAGCGACAACCCTCTTCCATGTGAATCTTCTGGCTCTTTTCAGGCCCATCCTTATGAGCCTGCTCCTTAGTTTCTCGTTCCTGCTGAGAGCAAGAATCCTGTTTGCCCACTCCTCGGGGTTCATCGGATCATTCACAAGCAATCCTGCCCCTCCTGAAGCTTCAGGCATGGCTGAGACGTTCGATGTTATTACCGGTGTACCACAGGCCATCGCCTCTACAATGGGGAATCCAACACCTTCATAAGTCGACGGATAAACCGAAAGCAAAGCACAAGCATACAGGTACTTGAGGTCTCCTCCCTCTATCCACCTGAGGCCTATGATGTCCTCCCCGTCCCTCAGCCCCTCCTCTTCCATAAGATTCTTAACCGGATCCATTTCCACTCTTGTTACTATAAGCGGCAATGAAAATCCGTACTTTCTCTTCAGAATCCCCCACGCTTTTATTATAGTGGGGAAGTTTTTGTTCTTTGCCATTCCTCCGCCAACGTATAAGACGTAATGGCTACCCCTTATGCCGTATTTCTCGCGCAGGTGCCCAAGAACCTCAGATCTTTTCCTGCCGCTTAGCGGCTTCAGGTCTTTGTTAAGCCCGAAATAAGTGACATCTATCCTACTAAGGGGCTTGCCGTATTTTTCATGTATCTCATGCCTCAGCTTATCCGATACCGATATTATTCTGTCCGCAAACAAGGCCGCAGTCCTGTAATTCAGCAGAGAGTAAACGTTCTCCTTGAGCGAATGCCAAAAATATTCTGAATGAAGGCCGTGAAAGGTGGAAATCATCGCCACTTTCCTCATGGCCCGCGGAACTAGCGGCAGCGTGTATGCCGTAGAATGGTAAACGTCTATGCCATCTCTGTCAAGTATCCTGGTAAACAATGGCGTCCTCCACAGAAAGTACGGCAGACTAACTTCCCTCACCTTATACTTGCCCTTAAACTTGAGCTTCGGCACCGCCCCTTTCCTGAAGTATATGGTATACTCGTTATCCGGGGCGTATTTCAGCAAGCTTTCGGTAAGCTCGAAGGAATATCTAACTATCCCGCTGCCTGGCTTCAGTAGTACCCTTCCGTATATTCCGATTTTCATCAGATCCACAGGAAAGCGCGGCCAAGCCGTCAACCGCACTCTTTATAGAGATGAACATCTACATTAATAAGTGTTTACCTTGGTGCTCTATTGAAGTATGACCTCTGCATTATCGGCGGCTTCGGGCATGTGGGTCTGCCTCTCTCTATTCTTTTCGCGAGCAAAGGCATCAAGGTATGCGCATACGACATATCAAAGGATACAGAGAAAGTCCTCTCCGAAGGAAAAATGCCTTTCATAGAGTTTGGGGCTGAAAAGTATTTCCCCCAAGTCCTTAAAGACGGCAATCTTCACCTGTCCACATCTCCTGATTGCATATCTGAGAGCAGGAACGTGCTGATAACCATAGGGACCCCTACCGACTTGCACATGAGTCCCGAACCGGTTGTTGAGCAACTGATCGAGGATTACATGAAATACTTCCGCGATGGGCAGTTGATAATTCTGCGCAGCACCGTGTATCCTGGTACAACCGAACGACTTTCAAGGATATTCGAGAAAAAAAGCGTAAAGGCAGATGTTGCTTTCTGCCCCGAGCGGATAGCACAAGGATACGCAATAAAGGAACTCCTGGAACTGCCCCATATAATATCCTCCACAAGCGAGGAAGGCATATCGCGCGCAAAGGAGCTTTTCAGAGTGCTCAATGACGATATCATAGTACTGAAGCCGATAGAGGCGGAGCTCGCCAAGCTCTTCACGAATGCGTGGAGGTATATAAGCTTCAGCACCGCAAACCAGTTCTTTGTGATAGCCAACGATGCAGGCGCTGACTTCTACAAGATATACGATGCGATGGCTTACAAGTATCCAAGAATAATGGGTTTGCCGACTCCTGGTTTTGCATCAGGACCCTGCCTTTTCAAGGACACTGTGCATCTGAATGCTTTCTCCCAGCACAACTTCCACGTAGGAAATGCCGCAATCCTGATAAACGAGGGGATGCCAACATACGTGGTCGACAGGCTGAAACTCAAGCATGACCTCAGGAACAAGCGCGTGGGCATACTCGGCATGGCATTCAAGGCAAACATTGATGACAAACGCGATTCTCTCTCATACAAGCTTTTCAAGCTGCTGGAGTTTGAAGCAAAGGAAGTGTACTGTTCCGATCCTTACATAAAGGGAGAAGGCTTCGTAAGCCCAGAAGAGCTGTTAAGGAAATCAGACATAATAATAGTCGGGACTCCCCACAGGGAATACGCGAACCTCAAGATCGACAGCAGCAAGGACCTTGTTGACGTATGGAACCTCTATGGGAAAGGATGTGTGCTCTGATACTTTCGCATAACACGCCAATTGCCTTATATTGGCTATTGGCGTGCCAGCGTCCATCTAGCCTCTTTTTCTTTTACCCAAGCCTTTTGCCTGCCCTACATTACTGCTTATGAACTGTATCGTATCATCAAGTATGTACTCCATGTCGTACCTGGGCTCCCACCCCAGCAGCTTCTTGGCCTTCTCGGACCTCCCGACCCTGAACCTTACGTCATCCTTCGGCGCTTCCATATGCTTTATCTCTGGAAACTTAGTACTGCCATTTACTTTTGACCATACTTTCGCTGCAAGGTCTTTCATCGCTATCTTGTTGTTACCGCACACGTTGAAGTCATCATTTCTAACCCCTTTGCTTATCATCAGCGAGATAGCGTCGGCAATATCCTTCGCATGAGTAAATGTCCTTACCTGTTCTCCGTCTCCCATTACCTGAAACGGCGACTGTTTTGTAATCGCCTTGTAAACGAAGTCGGGTATCACGTGTGCCATGCCGAATTCCGCCTCCCCCTTTGAGTCTATCTTGGGCAGCTCCCCGCTTCCTACGGCATTGAATGGCCTGACTATTACGTAATTAAGGCCGAACTCGTCCCCTGCGCCCCTTGTCAGGAACTCGCCGAAAAGCTTCTGCACGCCGTAGTTGGTTATCGGCACGGGCTGGTTGAGGGCGTCCTCCTCCGTGACCTCCCGTTGTAACCTCTCGTAAACCATCGAGGATGAAAAGTAGTAAAAAACGGCTTCAGGAGACGAAGCGAGCGTGTTGTCTATCGCCTTTGTCAGTATCTCCGTATTGTCCCTGGCTATCTGGTATGGGATACTATGGAAATACCTTATGCCTCCTATCAACGCAGCAAGGCATAGAACATAATCGTAGCCGTTGAATTCATGGGGATACATGTTCCTTACGTCTTTTGTGATAAGCCTGAATCTCCTATTGGTGTAGAAATCATGGTTTACGAACCCGTATTTGGAAAAATTATCGACGCAGGTAACCTCATGGCCTTCACTAAGGAGCTTCCTTGTTATGTAAGATCCTATGAAACCGCATCCTCCCAAAGACAAGATCCTGGCCATTTCATGCCCCTGCTCCTAAAATTATATTGGAGTATATATAAAGCTTAATATGGTAAATAACAGATATCAAACATTACTGGTATGCAAATGAACGAGATCGATTCTCTCTTTCTAAGCAAGGACCCTGCAGACGTATTTGCTTTCTATTCCAAGTTCAATAATGCCGGGGACATTCTCGCCTATGTAAGAGGCCGTACTTACAACAAACCCCGCATATTCGAGAAAGACGGGGACAAGGACGTGGTCGCGGTCATCCCTACAAGGGACCACAACGGCGAGTTTGCCAAGAGCTTCTGCGACATCTTCAAAGGGTTCCACATAATAATGGCGGAGAGCGGAAACGATCCATATTTCAACTATACCAAAAACACAAATTTGGCTGTAGAAAAGGCCGTATCCTACGACCCGAAATGGATAATAGTCTCAAATGACGACATGTACGGAATAGACGATCCTGCAGTCCTGAGGCAGGGGCTTCTCCGGCTTGACAACGGGAAGATAGATAACGTGTGGATAAGCCCAGAACCAGAGCACCATCACTGCCACTCCATACATCTTGTTGAGTGCAAGAAGGCGCTCGGAATACTGCGCAAAGTACAGGGCGCTTATCAAAGGAAGGCACACGCCGTCTTGAATAAGTTTGGAGTCGATTACACGCTTCTCTACGGCCAGTTCAAACCACACTACTCCCTTTTCTTGCGCAACGTCAAGCAGTTTCTCGTTACGGAAGATTTCTTTGTCATATCCGGAAAATATGCAAGCAGTATCTATAACTCCGGACACAGACTTTACGACGAAGCGTTCATAAATAACGCAGAGGACGCGTGGCTGTCTCTAGGCTTCGGCCCTGAAAGAAGCGCGTACCTCGAATTTAAAATAGGCTCAAGGATAAACGGTACGTTCACTCCTAGCAAAAGCAATGATGCCCGGGGCATACTTGAAATGATATTATTCGATTATAAACTGAAGGAATATCTTCATGATCATGGTAGGTTACCCTGCCAATAAAGGCGTCAAGCCTCAATGTTAGATAAAATGAACGAGTTGGATTCCCTTTTTACGAGCAAGAATTCTGAAGATGTGCTTGAGTTCTATTCGCGGTTCAATACGGTGGATGACCTTCTCAATTATTCGCGAAATAGAACTTACAACAAACCCCGCATATTCGAGAAAGACGGGGACAAGGACGTGGTCGCGGTCATCCCTACAAGGGACCACAACGGCGAGTTTGCCAAGAGCTTCTGCGACATCTTCAAAGGGTTCCACATAATAATGGCGGAGAGCGGAAACGATCCATATTTCAACTATACCAAAAACACAAATTTGGCTGTAGAAAAGGCCGTATCCTACGACCCGAAATGGATAATAGTCTCAAATGACGACATGTACGGAATAGACGATCCTGCAGTCCTGAGGCAGGGGCTTCTCCGGCTTGACAACGGGAAGATAGATAACGTGTGGATAAGCCCAGAACCAGAGCACCATCACTGCCGTAACGTATACCTTGTCAGGAAGCGAGCAGCGCTGGGAGCACTCCGCAAACTCCAAGGTGGCTACCTGCAAAAAAGGCAGAAGATACTTGACAGATTCGGGGTAGACTATTTCCTGATGTATTCCCCTTCAAAACCCTATTACTTCCCTTTCGTAAAATACCTTAAGACGTTCCTAAACACGGAGGATTTTTTTGTGCTATCCGGCAAGTACACGCACAGTCTGCATTCGTCCGGAAAGGAAGTGTATGATGAGATATACATCAATGCCAATGAAGATAATTGGCTCTCCCTCAACCTGGGCACAGAGAGGAGTTCTTACATCGATTTCAAGATCGGCTCAAAAATCGGCAGCAGTTATGGACTGACCGAAAGCGCCGAAGCACGCAGGATAATCGGCACCATCTTTTTTGATCAGATGCTGAAGAAAAGCAGGTTAGTGAAAACCTGATGTCATTTCCTGATTATCTCGCATTTGAGTGGGTCTATAAGGATGCCTCCACGCTCCAAATACCACCCAAACTTTTTCTTTGCAAAATCCAAATAGTTCCATGCACCGACAATGAGGCAATCCGGCATATCGTTCACTATCTCCTTCTCATCCTTTATCCTTATGTTGGCAACAGGTATGAATCTCCCTATCTTCGTCGGTGTGTTATCATAAGCGCATTTTATCTGCCTGTCAGACATCCCTGAATAGTTCAGTAGCGTGACTATCTTCGCAGGCACCGCCCATACTGATACATTCTTGTTTTCTGCCCGCAGTCCTTCTATCAGTTTAACGAACCTGTCCCTGCGTTCGTCTGCGCGCTTCTGCAGCTCCTTCATCGATCCGGCGTCATAGATTCCCGATCTCCTCTCTTCCGCATAAAATGCTTCCAGTTCTTTCCCAATGCCACTCAGGCAAAAAGTGGTTCTTATAGAGCCGCCGTGCTGTCCTTCCAGATACTCCATCTCTGATATCTTAAGACCACATACATTTGCAACTGTATGCATGGCCTTTGCACTCCATACGTAGTAATGTTCGCCGTAAAGCGCATCTATCTGAAGATCGTCTATTAGCGATTTTAGCCAGTGTACCTCCACGATTATCCTGCCTCCGTCATCCAGAAGCATTTTCATGCCCGATAAGAAATCAATAGGGTCAGGTATATGTGCAAATACATTATTCGCAACCACAAGATCTGCTTTCCCGTACACATCAACTATTCTGCTCGCGGTGTCTTTGCCGAAAAACTCCTTGATCGTATGCAGACCTCTGCTGTTCGCTATATCCGCAAGATCGTTTGGTTCGACTCCTATCACCTTCCCGAAGCCACCGAAATTTTTAATCATCTCTATCTCTGTGCCATCATTTGAGGCGACTACAACCGCAAAATCCCTTTTAGCGATTTTTTCCTTCAAATTCCTGGCAAGCTCTTCGAAGTGCTTGACTGCAGGCGAGCTAACGCCTGTTTGATACACATAAAACCCCCCGAATAACTGCTCTCTGCTTATCATCTCGATCTGCTGGAAAAATGTGCAATCTCCGCACCAGTAATATGCAAGTGGATAACTCTTCACGCTGTTAAGTTCATCCTTTGTAACCAGATTATTTGCGCTAGGCATGCTCCCAAAATCAAGAACCTTGTGGACATTCAGGCTGCCGCAAACTTTACATGTTTTTTCCATTAGCGCCTCCTCTGTTTTTATACCATTGTATTGTTTTCCTGAGCCCCTCCTCAAACGTCAATGACGGCTTCCAGCCTAGAGCATCGCGTATCTTTGACGAATCCAGTGCATACCGGATATCATGGCCCGGCCTGTCCCTGACATGCTCCACTGCGCTCTCCGCTACTCCCAATTCCTGCAGTATGCGCTTCACCACATCGATATTGCGTCTTTCATAGCCTGCGCTGATTATGTATGTTTCCCCTATGACTCCGTCAGAAAGTATGCTCTCGATCGCGGAGCAGTGGTCGTCTACGTGTATCCAATCCCTTACCTGCATGCCATTCCCGTAAACCGGTATTCTGCTGCCATTAATCGCATTGATTATAGTTTTAGGTATGAGCTTTTCTTCATGCTGCCTAGGTCCCATGTTGTTGCCACAGTTAGAGATTGTGACTTTGACTCCGTGAGTATTAAAGTAGGCTCTTGCCAGATGGTCTGCAGATGCCTTTGTAGCGGCATATGGGTTTCTCGGGGCGTACGCACTGCGTTCCGTGAATTTCTCATCAGAATCCAAAGAAAGCGTCCCATACACTTCATCTGTAGACACTTGGTGTATCCTTTTATCGTACCTCCTTGCCGCTTCTAGAAGTACATGCACTCCTGCTATGTTTGAATGTATGAACGCCCCAGAGTCAACTATCGATCTGTCTACGTGGCTTTCCGCGGCAAAATTCACCACGGCATCTGAATCATTGACCACCGGATCAACAACACTGGCATCGGCTATGTCCCCCTTCACAAATTCATATCTGGAGCTATCTATGCCTTTAAGGTTAGAAGGATCAGCAGCATAAGTGAGTTTATCCAGGTTTACTATCTCATCACCGCCATGGTTCTTAAGCCAATAATGTATGAAATTAGAGCCAATGAACCCGCAGCCTCCCGTAACTAGCAACTTCATCCTATCAACTGCTTTTTGAATATAGAAAGGCCTTCTTCTATCCCAAACGCCCTTATTCCTGTGGCATTCTCGACCTTCTTGTTGACCATGTTAACCCTTCCCGGTCTAAGTCCTACCTGGTTCAATTCGCTGCTAGTAACTGGTACTATCAATTCCTTCTCAAGACCAAAAACATCGGCGATAATGACTGAAAAGTCATACCTGCTTATACAATCGGTGCCTGTGATATGGAATACCCCTCTTTCATCCCTCTCATACAGTCTGAGAAGGAATTCAGCTAAGTTGTCAGTGAACGTGGGGTTGTTTTCCTGGTCGGTCACTATTCTTACCTGCTCTCCACCCCTGAGCTTCTCTATCAACCATGCTGGAAAACTCGCCTTTCCGGAACCACCCGTACCGTACATGACCGAACTTCTTGCCACCACATAATCTACATCAAGTGCCGATAAGACCTTCTCCATTATGAGCTTTGTCTTAGCATAATAATTAAGCGCATGCGGCTCGTCCTCCTCCGTGTACTCTCCTTTCTTACCATCAAAAACGTTGTCCGTAGACATAAACATGTACTTGCAAGATGCCTCTTTGCATGCCTCGGCCACGTTCTTGGCTCCGTCAACATTCACCATCCATGCCTCTGCTGGATTCTTCTCGCAATGGTCTATGTTAACAAGTCCGTGCGTGTCTATCACAAAATCGGGCATAATCCTGGATATCAACTCGAACACTCTCTCCCTGTTGCACACGTCAAGCTTCCACATATTCTTCCTTTCCGATGCATGAAGATTGTAAGTACCAAAAACTTCAAATCGGCCTTGCGCTACCTCAAGTATCTTGCTCCCCAGAAGGCCGGTACCTCCTATAACTAGCAGCCTTTCCATAACCATAAAGTTGCGTGACAAGATATTTATAGATTCTTAAACAAATAGTTCTGATTTTGATGATTGGAATAATCTTGGCCGGCGGCAATGGCACAAGGTTACGGCCCATTACAAATGTCACCAACAAGCATCTTCTGCCAGTATACAACAAGCCCATGATCTACTACCCTGTGGAATTTCATAAGTCACTGGGAATAACTGAGGTGTTACTTACCACCGGGAAGGAGTTTGGCGGAGAGTTTACCAATCTTCTCGGGGATGGGAGCAGGTTCGGAATCAACCTTACTTATAAGGTTCAAGAAGAAGCCCTGGGGATAGCGCATGCTTTGGGACTTGCGGAGAACATAGCAAAGGGCCATAGCATGGCCGTTATCCTTGGCGACAATCTATTCTTTCTAAGCAACGAGGAGACAAAGTCAATACGCAGAGAAGTGGAAGAATTCGCAAGGACACCCGAAGGGGCAGTTATATTTCTTAAGAGAGTTAGCGACCCTGAAAGGTTCGGTGTCGCAGAAGTGGATGAGAACGGAAGAGTCATGGGCATAGAAGAAAAGCCAAAGAACCCGAAATCCAACTACGCTGTTACTGGGCTATATCTGTATGATAGCACAGTATTTGAAAAGATACGCCGCCTTAAGCCCTCCGGAAGAGGAGAACTAGAGTTAACTGATGTCAACAATGCCTATCTTCTTGAAGGCAAACTCAAGTCACATCTGCTCGAAGGAGAATGGACTGATGCCGGCACGTTCGATTCACTTCACAGGGCAAATTCCTTGGCGAAGGATATACAGGGACCCTCGGTGTAAACGATGTTCCGCTTTATTCCAATGTCCATACCTGAAGTGGTTGCTGTGGAGACCGAGCGCTTCAGCGATGATCGCGGTTATCTGTATGAGCATTTCAAGGAATCTTCATTCAAAGGCAGCGGCCTGCCTTTCAGGTTTGAGCAAGATCTTTTTTCAAAATCTAAGAAAGGTATAATTCGAGGGCTGCACTACCAGACGGAGCCCAAGGGACAAGGGAAG
>JAKATZ010000023.1 GCA_021827925.1 Microcaldota archaeon
AAAAGAATGCAGTGGTTGTGGCAGCATTCGGGAGATGCCACTCTCGGAAAGAACGTACATCTGCCAGAGATGCGGAGTGTCAAAGGACAGGGACATCAACGCATCGATAAACATACTCAATAGAGCTACCCTCGGACAGAGGGGAAGTCACGCTCAGGGAGAGAATGTAAGACCTCAGCAGGAGGCGACTCTCGACGAACTGAGAACCGATAAAACACATCCTTTGCGGGATGCAGTGATTGCATGAACGCAGGGGAAGCCCACACCGTTTACGGGCGGAAGGATGTCACGATAAAACCGACAAAAAGAAAAACGGCGAGCCCTAAGCGATGAAAGGGCATGTGGTGCAACTTGGATAGCACGGCAGCTTCCGGAGCTGCTGGTTGCGGGTTCAAATCCCGCCATGCCCGCTGGCTCTTTAACTTCTGAGCTGAATTATATTCCTGCATATGACATATCCTCATGACATACTACTTTCTGAAAGCGCAACTAAGCGTTCTGTGGGTATTCTGAAGACTCATGCTCCAGATCCAGCAGCGGTTATCCTGTCTTGGCATCACTGCCAGTGTACTGCGCATACATTGATAGGATATACTGTGCCGCCGCTTCGTCTCTCGGCGCCCCCAGGATCTTTGCAATATCCATCATTTTTTCAACGGTAATCTTAATGCCGATTCCTTTCAGGAAATATATCGCCGAGATGTAAACGTAAGGAAACAGCCCCATCCTTAGCGACTTAATTACAAAATCAAGCATCTCATTGTCAGCGTTTATGCCAACGGCATCAATAAGGTTTTTTTCGTACGCTCTGAATTTCTCCTCTCCAATGATTGCTATGTCAAAACCCAGGTATGCAAGCACTCCTGCCGCCGAAAGATATGGTATGAATCCCCTTCTGATCCTCTCATCCATGCCCTCCATCTCGAAAATCCTGTCAACTTCAAGTCCCATAACTTTGGATATCATCCCGGACGCTTCCATTATCGAGTCCTCAAGCCTTTCCTCAATACTGCTCTTATCAATCTTCTTGTTGTTTACCATGGAGTTGTACGTTTCTATTACGTATTCCGAAGTCTTATCTTGGGGCTTCATGCCCATCGCGCCCAGAACCTTCGTTAGTGTTGATGCTTCCAACTTATTTCCCGTGACCATGACATAATAGAGCGTAGGCGAATACGCTCCTATGTCCTCTATCGGCTTAATTCTTGAAACAAAATTCATGTATCTTTTAGACGGCTCTATATCGGCGATCTTGAGCAGCTCGGCTACAGAATCCTCCGTAACCTCTTTTGTGCTAAGGATGAGCAGTACCGCAGCTGAGATGTACGGCGTGACAGCCTTCTCCATGATCTTTCCTGCTATCCTGCTAAGCGCCTTTGTGAAAACGTCTTCAGATGCTATGGCCTTGGCTATTTCCATGCTCACGAGCCTTGCAGTGAGCCTCGATGTGCCGGATAGGACATCTAGAAGAACATATTTCCACTCTTCTTTGGAAAGGTCCTTTGTAACAAGCGCCGGGTCAAACACCATCATACTCCCCAAAGCAAACGGGCTCTTTCACAATCCCCCGCGCCACAACCGCGATACAATTCTACCTGCAGGGTGCATGGAACTTCAAGGAAAGCAGCCTTTTGTCCTTGTGCATACGCTCCATTTTCCAGGAACGCAGAACCCAAACTCCATTCCTCTGAAAAATTCCTCCCCGGCCTCATAACCTCAGTAGTGCACTTTGAATTTTTATGTCTTGCTGCAAAACAAGATCCGAGTCTCAACATAATCATATCCCTAAGTCAAAACAGGCAACGCGAATAGGGGAGCCGCATGCCAACGCCGCCCCGCTACGCCGCCGTTTTCCTGCATCAAAAGCCCTGCAAAACACCGCAAGCATAATCCTATAGAGGGAGGCACTCACGCTTATATAGTTTCGTTCAGAAAAGAAAACATGTTCTCTATACTCCAGTTGGTATACTCAGTAATAATAGGCGTAGTGCAGGCCGTATCCGAATGGCTTCCGATAAGCAGCAAGACCCAGATACTGCTGGCCTCTGCTTATCTCTTCCATATGACATATTCCGAGGCTTATGCATTCGGGCTTTTCATGGAGATAGGGACGACGTTTGCCGCAATAGTATACTTCAGGAAGGAGCTGCTCTCCCTCCTCAGAGTGCTCGCTTTAAAGGGATCCGCGCACGAGAAGAGCCTTTTTACCTATGTATTCATAGCCACGCTAATGACTGGCATAATAGGCGCCCCGCTATACCTCGCAGCCTCGTCTTTCAAGAACATACCTCTCGGCGCCCCGATGATGATAATAGGCCTTGTCCTCATAGCAGACGCGTTTCTGATCAGGCATTCCCGCATGAAGCAGCGAGAAGGATCAAACATCCGGACATTCGAGAGCCTGAAGTTCAAGGACTACTTGATAATAGGCGCGGTGCAGGGGATAGCCGCTCTTCCCGGCGTAAGCAGATCCGGGATAACCACAAGCACACTATTGCTTATGAAAATAGAGCCTGACGAGGCATTCAGGCTCTCGTTCCTGATAGGCATATTCGCAGCAATAGCGGCATTCGGGCTTACCTTGATAGCAAGCCATCACAGCGTTTCTGCAGCGCTATCGAGCATGAGCCTCACGGGCCTTGTCATTGCGATAATAGTTTCTGCAATAATGAGCCTGTTCATCATAGACTTTCTTATCAAGATCGCGGGAAGGTCAAAGATAGTGTATCTCGCCGCCGCTCTCGGTATAATAGCATTTGCGAGCGGCGCAATCCTTATGTTTACGCCTGCGGCGTCACTGGTTGGGGCATAAGAAAAACAATGGGCAAACAGCGGTGCGACACGGTCAAGCCACTCCTGGCTAAACTGCAGGAATTCATCTGGATCCGAGAGTCCATCCTCCCAGCTTTTCAAAGAATGATTTTCTCTCCTCTCTATCCGCATCAGGTCCTTGACTCTCCGGCTTTCCCACTCTGAGCACATAGGTTCTTGCAAGCTCCTCTATCGCCAGTGAGAAGGTGGAGCCCCTATCTATCATGTACGCCGGTTTGTGCTTCCTTGCGCTTTCCTGTACTATCTGGTCTTCAGGTATGACGACCGAAACTACATCACCGTAAAGTTTCTCGATATCCTCGCTTGCTAATTCAAATTTGCTTGAACCCGACCTGTTTATCACCAGCCTATGGGTCAATTTCTGTCTTTCGCAGTACTTTGCAAGCTTCGCACTGCTCTTCGCCGAAGTAGCATCCGGTGTGGTAAGTATGGCAACGTCGTTTATATACTTCGATAGAGGTTCTTCAAAAAGCCCCGGGTGGCAGTCTATTATTACAAAATCGTAGCCGAGCTTCATTACCTGCGCGTAAAATCTATTGAGCTTCTCCGGATTCACATCCTTCTCGTCGTCATCCTGCCCTCCGAGTATGAGGTTTAGGTCGAGGGGCTCATACGAGAATACCGCTTCCTTTGCATCTATCTCGCCGTTAAGCGCCCTTGTATAGCTGTTATCTATCCCATTTATGCCAAGATGCTCGCTTATGCTGTATGTGGCCCTGTCAGTGTCTATCAGAAGGACATCATACTTCTGGTATTTCAGCGCGGTGCCCAGATTAACCGCAACGGTCGTTTTCCCGACTCCTCCTTTCTGCGATGCTATAAGTATTACGTAAGGTTTCTTTGCCATGCTAGCCTTCCTGCTTATAAACTTATATACTTTGTCCTATGCTACGAAGCAAAGATCCTGCGCTTTTCCCCTATGTATGCCCTCTTAAGCATTATCGGCGAGAGAACTGTTGTGGCGATCAGAACCAAGAGCAGCACCGAATACGTGGATTCCGATATTGCCTGCGATGTAAGCGCTATGCCTATGACTATAAATCCTACCTCGCCCCTTGAGATCATTCCATACCCCACTCGGCTTCCTTTCTTCGCATCCTTGAGGAAGATTGAGGCCGGAAGTCCGCATCCGATATACTTGGCAGCAACCGCGACTATTATCAGAACTGCTACAAGACCTGTGTCCGCAAACGAGAGCTCGCCTATGTTAAGGTAGGTTCCTATCACCGCGAAGAAAAGAGGCCCGAATATGAGCCTCAGCTCAGAGACGAATTCCTTAATCCTGTTCCTGTATGCCGACTCCGAAGAAGCCATGCCTGCTATGAACGAGCCTATCATAGGCGACAGTCCGAATATCCCTACGAAAGCAGAGAGCCCGAACGTTATCCCTGTCATTCCTGCTTCAACTGTGCCGTCGGTCTTAGATCTTCCTAACAGAGAGAGTGCGCGCGGCACGAGAAGCACGGCCCCGAATAACGCAATGGCCCATACCAGGAATGAATCTACCGCAGTGCCTGCTACTGAGAGAACGGAAGGTGCGGAATTGCTCTGTATTACGGCAACAACTACGGAGAGGACCACCAATCCCAGTATGTCATCAACAACAGCGGCGCTTATCATCATCTTCGCTTCATTAGTGCGCCCGATGCCCAGCTCCTTGAGCACACTAACGGTCACTGCTATGCTAGTTGCAGTGAGCGTAGCCCCAACTATTAGCGCAGACTGCCCTCCCAGCCCGAAAAATACTGTGGCGTAATAGCCAAGTACGAAAGGCACCACGACACCGAAGAGGGCTATGGCGAAAGCGGGCAATCCGGCGTTTACCAGGTCCTTGAGCGTGAATTCAAGCCCTGCATAAAGAAGTACTATTATCCCTCCTATCGCTGCGAACGCAAGGAAGAGGGAGTTCAGCTCTATGAGTGGCTTGCCGAAGAGTATTATAATGCCTCCAATGGCGTACGGACCCAGGACAACTCCTGCAAGTATCTCTCCGACTATCTCCGGGAGCTTGAATCTTGCCATCAGTCCGGCGAAGAGCCGGGCAAAAAGCACAAGCACGCTTATGCCTACCACTGTCCTAAGCACGCTAAATTCGTTTCCTACGGCAAGCATGCAACATCACTCGCCCATCTTCCAATGGGTCATTATTGAAGAAGAAAGACAATGCTTCTTATTCCTTACATTCCGCTATCTGGACCATCCTACAGGAGATTAGATTAGGAGAGCAGCCTGTCAAGGGCAGGATATCCTTTGATCATATTCTCCTGCTCCATCTGCTGGTAGACCGCATACATTATGCCTGCCGTAAGGAGTATTCCCATGCCATTTCCTATGGCTCCTGTCAGCGACGCAAAGGCAGCTACCAGCGCAACAGTTATGCTGCCCAGCACGGTTATGGTGGGGAGATATTTGTTGAGAACGTTCTCTATTATGCGCGGATCCCTCCTGAATCCTGGTATCTGCCATCCCACGTCCTGCAGCTGCTCCGCCATGTTCTTGGGACTTTGCCCTGTCATCTCAACCCAGAACTTGCCGAATATCACGCAAAGCACTATGAGCATTATGGTGTATATCACGAAGTGGGCCCACTCCGGTATCAGGATAGGTACCTGGCTTCCCGGTATGTAAAGCGGACTCGTCGATGTTCCTATCTGGTAAAAGTACGAATTATAATCCACCCCGACCCCTGCACCGTACGGCGATTCCTGTAATGGCTGCAAAAGGTAGAAAAGACCTCCTGCTATGACTGATGACCCCTGCGTGCCTGCCGCGCTCGGGTTGCACTGGGTAACGTAATACGCGAAGAAGCGCACTATGCTCACCCCCGGCCCGCAGTAGCCTGCAACGACCCTGGACCATACTCCAAGACTTGCTGTAAGCGATACTGCCAGTATGACTGGCAGCACGCTTACGTAAAGGAAGGGAATCGGAAATCTGCCTCCGACTCCCCTGAACTGGCTGAAGACAAGCGGAAGCTCGACCTTCATGTCAAGTATGTATATGCTTATCAAGAACACAACCACCGTGAAGAGCAGCGGCGCAAAGCTTTCTATCGCAAGCGGTATTCCCGTGCTCTTCCCGCTCCCTATCGCATGCGCGGCCGCGGGCAACAGCACTGTTGCTGTACCGCTGACTATCGCGAAAGCTATGCCCCCTGCTATGAATAGGTTTATCCCGGATGTTATCCCGTATTTCACCATGCTCTCGTCTAGGAAGATTATGACTATCGCGGCAAGCGCTATCTGCACCGCAACGGCAGTGAAGAGAAGAGGAGAGACGGCTCCGTTGACTTCGTGTATCAGGGCCTGGTTCACTACCAGCTGGTTTGTGAAAATCACTGCCTCTATGAATGCGATTGCTATCGCGCTCAGTTTCTGTATCGCCTGGAACCTGCCCTTCTGTTCGACGTCATTGAGGTCCATCTTTATAACTCCCGCGCCTTGCAGCATCTGGAGCACTATGCTCGAGAGTACAATTGGGCCTATTCCTACCGTGACCAGCGTTCCAAACCTTGCCGCGAATATCGTGTTAACAAGCGTGAACAGGGAGCTGTTTATCGCCGGAACGCTGACACCTAATGCCGGCGTGCTGAACATAAGGAAGTAGACCGACATTATTATCGCTGTCCACTTCAGCTTCTCCCTGAAGGAGAGTGGCTTGGATGGCTTCTTTATACCGGGCACGAACTTAAGTATAGGATCCAATTTTTCCAAACCCATTCAAACACCAGCCGGCAATATCATTGGTTCTGCGTGGTAAGCCTCACAGCGTACCTGCCCTTGGCATCGAGCCACTTCCTCATCCTTACCTTGGACCCGAAGGCCTTGCTCAAAAAGCCGACGAACATCGCTGATGATATATCAACGAAGGCTTCATCGGAATTGCAGGGGCCATACCTTAGCAGCACTGATGACTTTTTATTGCCTACACCCTTAATAACTTTTCCATGCTTAAGCCCGAAGAACCGCGCCGCGCTATCAATTACCGTTTCCCAATCGTTTTCGCCTGCCATCTCTGCAAGTTTGCTCCCCACTGCGAAGGATAGCCCCGAAGCACCCTCAAGCGCCTCGCTTCTGAGCAACGGCATTACTGAGAGTATAGAATATTCCTCGTCCGCAGAGCATCCATCACCGCACGTCATAACCGAAGCGGCAGCTGCTCCAACCAATTCGTAAGGCGAGATACATTCGCTACTGTGTCTTTCCGCAGTCACTCTTTTTATTTCGAACCTGCACGCAGTGCCGCCACCATACCTGCATTCCGATTCTTCCGCGCTCATCATCCTGCTTGTACTTGCAGAGAAATAGCCCGCTATCACTCCTGCTTCGTACGAATGCAGTCCGGGACCTGCAGGAAATGCCCTTGCCTGTGAAGTGGATTTAACAACGGCAAGCTCCCTGAAGGGATAATAAAGAAGGCCTCCCATCCCGGCCCTTGCCAGCATTGTGTCAAGCACTCTTATGCCGCGCCTGCCCCCCCTCGAGTAAAGAACGCCGCCTATGTAGAAGCCGCGCCCGTATCCCAACGCATTCATCGCTGGCGAAGCCGAGTATAATATCTCATGTATGCCAGGTCCGCACCTCCTTCCATTGCCAGCGCCGCCGAGGATTTCATCGATCAATATTTCTTCAAGGCTCCTTTCTTCCCTGCGAAGGAGTAGCTTCATATGTTCCCTCCTAGGTGCAAACGCATTCCTTCTGGCATGCACCGCAGTACTGTTTATCATTCGCTTCTTTTCCGTATCAACTATGCTTCTTCTGCCATACTTGTGCCTGCCTGTGCCTACGTATGACTTACCCACCACCGCAGATCCCCTCCAAGAATTCAGCATAAAATTATATTAGTCTTTCCGTAAGCTCCTGTTCCGGAGGGAGCAGGCAGGCGCGCCGCTCAAAGAAATCAGCAAAGCTTATATTACCCCAGAGGCAGAAGTTATTTCATGGATGCAACCGGACTCGCCGGCCTTATCGCAAGCATCTTGGTAAATCTGGTATTCTCGTGGAGCAGGATGCTCATAGCACTCGGGGTATCCGTATTGCTCGGAATAGCCGTCGGCATATACGCAGCGACATCAAAGCGCGCAGAGAAGGTCATAATACCAATAATAGACATATTCCAGACACTGCCGATACTCTCATTCTTCCCTTTCGTGATATACATATTCATAGCCCTGATACCCGGGTTCGTAGGCATAGAGCTTGCCGTGATCTTTCTTATAACTACAAGCATGCTTTGGAACATAATATTCGGCGTCTACGAGGCGCTGAATTCCATACCTAAGGAGTACATAGAGCTTGCGGATCTTTACAACCTTAGCACATGGCGCAGGCTTAAGAAGATCTTTTTTCCAGCGAGTCTGCCTTATGTGGTGGAGCAGTCCATGCTCTCATGGTCCATAGGGCTGTTCTATCTTGTCACAAGCGAGATATTCTCTGTAGGTACAGACGCGTGTCAGATAGCGGGAAACACCGCAGGAATATACTCTGTTAAAACGGGCATAGGCGTGGCGCTTACCTGCTATGCTGCCACTGGGAACACGCTGGGCTATGCGCTAGGCATAATCTTCTTCATACTATTCGTGATAGCAACCCGATTCCTGCTTTTCCGCCCTTTGGAGAACTATGCAAACAGATACACCAGACAGTCTGTCCAGCGCAAGACCACAAACACCTATCTGCGCAATGCTGCCGTCAGGCTCTTCAAGTACCTCGAGCCTCCAGGAACCGAGCGCATCCGCGTCAGGCTCAACAGACCGAGGAGGCAGGAGAAGATAATCGCAAGCAGATCGGCTTCTCCTGCCGAGAAGCAGGAGAGCTGGCGCCTAAAATACGTGCTGATTACGCTTGCCCTGATGATCATCGCCATAGCCGGAGTAAAGTACCTGGTGCTGTACGAGCTCGAGATACTCCGCAACTTTGTTTTCTCCATACTTCGCGTATGGATCGCTTTCGCGGTATCGCTGGCGATATCGGTGCCATTGTGCGTGTACCTTATATTTTTCACTAAGAAGAGCTCGAGCTATATCCTTCTCTTTCAGGTCATCGCTTCAATACCTGCAACAATACTGCTGCCCGCGATAGTCGCCATGATGGGCAAGTCTCCATATCACAGCGAGATAATAGCATTCCTGATATTCATAATCAGCGGCATATGGTACCTGATATTCAGCATAATGAGTGCTTCAAAGCTTCTCCCGGCAAACATCCTGGAGGTCAAGCGCATCTTCGGCTTGAAAGGCCTGGCCGCATGGAAGAAAGTGTACGTCAGGGCCATAGTGCCAGGCATACTCACCGGAGGGGTCACTGCGATAGCCGCGGAGTGGAACGCAAGCATCGTCGCAGAGTATTACGGCTCTGGCGTTTCCGGAGTCAGCCTGGGGATAGGCAAGCTCCTTGACACTTCATTCGCAAGCAACAATCTACCTCTGCTCTTCCTCGCCCTGGTGAATCTTGCCGCAATGGTAGTTATAGTTAACTCTCTTCTATGGAAAAGGAGTTACAAGAGGATGTCAAGGATATACAGGTAGGCAGTCGCTATGCAAAAATATAAAATAGGCGCAAGAGATAAAAAGCAGAAGAGATACTTACGAGATAAAAACCCGCGGTGCTATGCATGAGGATGGTAGAAGTCGACGATATCTCTTTCATGTACTCCAGCGCAGCGAAGGTCATCGACGGGGTTTCGTTCACCGTTGATAAGGGGGAGTTTGTTTCCATACTCGGCCCCAGCGGCTGCGGAAAGAGCACGCTGCTAAGGATAATAGCCGGTCTGATAAAACCTTCCAAGGGCAGGGTGCTCTACATGGGCAACGATGTAAAGGGCCCTACGAAGGGCCTCTCCTTCGTGTTCCAGGACTTTGCCCTGCTCCCATGGCTCACAAACCTTCAGAATGTCGAGCTGGGTTTCTCCCTTATGGACATAACCGAAGAGGAGAAGAGAAAGAGATCGCTGCTCCTTCTGGACAAGTTCGGCCTAATCGGATTCGAGGACGCATATCCAAACGTTCTCAGCGGAGGGATGAAGCAAAGGGTCGGCATAGCGCGAGCCATAGCCTCGGACCCCGACGTGCTTCTTATGGACGAACCGTTCAGCTCTCTCGACGAGCTTACCGCAGGCACACTGCGCAATGATATACTCTTCATGCTTAAGAACGAGGACCTGCCGGTGCACTCGGTAATAATGGTTACGCACAATGTCGAGGAAGCGATAGAGCTCTCCGACAAAGTTGTCATACTCTCGGAAAAGCCCGCCTACGTGAAGGCGGTAAAGGACCTCCGCATGAAGCAGCCGCGGAACAAGCACGGCAGGGAATTCCTGAAGAACATGGACAGCGTGTACGCGGTCCTGGCAAAGGACTAGTCTTATCAGGAGCTTTTTCTCTTTATGCTCCACCTGTCTTCTTCCTCGTCATAGCTTATGAGTTTTGTCCTGACTCCCCAATTCCTTAGCACCTTCCTCAGCGCTGCCATGTTGCTGGAATGATCTTCATGCAGGACTATCCTCTTTGACTTGAGGAGAACCGCGAGCTCTTCGGTGCTCATGCTTCCTTCGCCAAGCGCCTTGATCACGCTCTTGAAAGGCTCGATCTCGACAAGGCTTGTCCTTATGGTTCTCAGCGGGCCTGAAGTGACAAGCTTCTTTCCCCTGTCGGTTATCTCTATCCTGGAATTCTCTACTGTTGCAAAGCCAAGGATCTCGCACGCGTCTATGAGCGGCAGAAGGTCATCGATATCCTCCTCCGATTCCTCGGCAAGCTTCGATATCGACATTGACCCGTCATTTTCCTTGATCAGCCTTACTATTCCCCTGACTTGGCTTATCCCGGCCTCCACCGGGAAGAGATTACCCATGGATAGGATATGCTTGATTAATCTTTTAAGAGTTTCGTAGGCCCTGTCTGTACGCGGAGCTTTACAAAGCTATTTAAACATTAACACGCATAAGTATACCAAAGTTATTGTTAGTACTGTAACTTGTTTTCCCGTGCGGACTGCAGCATTGCAGGAGGGATCTACATGGCAATAGGAATAGAAGACTTTTCAAAGTTTATCGAAGAGAACAAGGGCAAGCGCAAATTCAGGCAGAGTGTTGAGCTTGCCGTAAATTTCCGCGGTCTTGACTTCTCCAAGCAGGACAACAGGCTCAACATGGATGTAAACCTGCCTAACGGCAAGGGCAAGGTACGGAAGATACTGCTATTTGCAACAGACAGAAACCTTGTCGAGGATGCTGCAAAGAACGGGATAGAGGTAGCAGACGCGGCCGAGATGGACAAGATTGCTCACGATCAGAAAAGGCTCAACTCTCTTCTCGATTACGACCTCTTGGCGCAGGCAAGCATGATGCCTTCAATAGCCAAGGCGATGGGTCAGTTCCTAGGTCCGAGGGGCAAGATGCCGAAACCTCTTCTCTCTGGAGCAACTCCTGGAGCAGCGGCAAAGGACCTCACCAGGCGCGTCGAGATAAAGAGCAAGGGGAAGTATCTCCCTACTGTTCACACGGTTGTAGGAGCCGAGGACATGCAGGCAAAGGAGCTGTACGACAACATACTGGAGGTTGTCGGAGGAATATCCAAGAAGGTCGGCCAGAACCATATACGCTCGGTTTACGTAAAGCTGACTATGTCAAAGCCGATAAAATTCATGTAAGGTTTTATCAATGATGCTCAAATCGCAGAAGATAGAGTTTGTAAAGCGCATAAGCAAGGAGATAAAGGGCAGTAAGACCGTTGGCATAATGCCCATAGATTCGCTCCCTGACCGGCTGATGCAGAAGATAAGGAATGATATAAAGCCTAACTCAAAGCTCTATGTGATGAGGAAGAACCTCCTGTCAAAGGCGCTTGAGGGTGCCGGCTTCGAATCCCTTTCCGGAAGCGTGAAAGGCAATGTGGCACTTATACTTTCCGATGCAGATCCTTTCGACCTTTACGGCAGCATAAGCGGCAACAGCATAAAGCTTATAGCAAAGCCAGGCCAGGTTTCCCCGGAGGACATCAGCGTAGAGTCCGGAGAGACTGCCATAGCTCCTGGGCAGGCTGTCACTGACCTCAAGGCCGCCGGAATAGACGTGCAGATACAGAAGGGAAAGGTGGTCATAGGCAAGAGCAAGGTTATTGTTTCAAAAGGTACAAAAATATCCATTGCGGTCTCTAAGGCACTGAAGATGCTTGACATACTGCCTTTTGAGGCGAAGGGAAGGGTCAGCGTGCTCAGTAACGGGGGACTCACATTCACTGAGGATATACTTAAGGTAAATACGGCATACGTAACCGGTGAGATATCCCGGGCGTTTTCCGCTGCGTACGGCCTAACGCTCGAGACAGGATTCCCTACCGAATACAACATACGGGAGTTCATAGCGAAGGCTTTTGTATCGGCAGTAGGCCTCGGGGTCGAAGCCAAGGTGTACGATACGGGTGTATCAGAGAAGCTCGCAGGCATCGCATCGCTTCAGGCGAGCGCGCTGAATGCACTTATAAAGAAGGAAGAGTAAATTATATATTGAAGGTGTAAAAATGGAGTACATATACGCTGCCCTCTTGCTGGATGCAGCCGGAAAGGAGATAACCGAGTCGAACATAGAAGGAGTTGTCAAAGCTGCAGGGCTTCAGCCTGATGAGGCTATGGCCAAGGCTGTAGTAAATTCCCTGAAGGGCGTCAACATAAAGGATGTCATAAAGAACGCCCAGACAGCGCAGGTCGCGCAGCCTCAGGCCGCAGCGCCAGCAGCAAAACAGGAAGCGAAGAAGGAAGAGCACGAAGAGAAGATGAGCGAAGAACAAGCCGCAGGCGGACTCGCAAGCCTCTTCGGCTGAGCAGATGGGGTCCGTCTCCGAAGGAGACCTCCGCGCTCTTGCCGAATACGCACTCAGCGTAGCCGGCAGGCTGGGGGCCGAGTATGCGGAGGCCTATCTCGAGGATTCTTACTCTGATTCCGTAGCCGTAGAACAGGGTCTTGCCAACGGCTCTGCGCACTCCACAGACAAGGGCATCCGGCTCAGGATGATTAAAAAAGGGATGCTCTACTCTTTCTCAACCAACGATCTTTCCAAGCCTTCGATATCCGCAATGGCCGGGCGGCAGGCGCCGTTTTCCGGCAGGAAGACATCGCTCTCGGAAGAACCCAGGGCAAGAGCCCGCATTGCAGTGCGCGAGAAGGAAAAGCTGGAGGATGGGAACCTGCTCAAGGACCTCCTATTTCTTGACAGGGATGCAAGTAAAATAAAATACCTCCGCTTCAAAAGCTTCTACGGTTCAACAGGCAGGACGAAGGATTACTTCCTAAACAGCGAAGGCAGCGAAGTGATCTCCGAAGTGCCTTACGTTAACATATTCGCAGTGATAACTGTGGCGCACGGATCAGAAACAAGGCAGAGATACCTGAACATCGGCGGCACGGGAGGATACGAGCTCTTTGGAAAGGAGGATGTTTCAGAGCAGATAGCGGATGAATCCAAGCGTCTACACGATGTTCTTGAAAAAGGAATAAACCTGCCTCGCCAGGAGCTGCGATCAATACGCAATGTGGTCATCTCTCCTGAAATATGCGGCATAGCCGTCCATGAGAGCGTAGGTCATGCGAATGAAGCGGACAGGATATTCGGCAGGGAGGCAGCACAGGCAGGCACCAGCTACCTCTCGGAAAGCAATCTTGGGAGCAGGGTTGCTAGTGAATGCGTCACGATACTCGACGATCCATCTGTAAAGGGTTCTTATGGCTTCCTTGGGTACGATGACGAGGGTGTCAAGGCCAAAGCAAAGAAGATTGTCGAGAGTGGCATGCAGAATGAGCTGCTGCTGAACCGCGAGTTCGCAGCCGCTCTCGGAAGAAGCTCCAACGGCTCCTCTCGCAGCGACTCGTACTCAAACGAGCCACTTATACGCATGTCTAACACCTATCTGCTTCCCGGGAGATGCTCTCTCGACGAGCTTATGCAGGAGGCTGGAAAGGGCGTATACCTGCGAAGCTATACCGAATGGAACATAGATGACACCCGCAGCTTTGCCAGATATCAGGGAAACGAGGCATACCTCATAAGCAAAGGTGGCCAGGAGAAGCCTGTGAAAAACTATCTGCTCGAGGCCCGCACATCAGACTTCTGGAATGCGGTTAGGTTAGTCGCTAATGATCTCTCCCTGTACATGGGCTCCTGCGGCAAAGGGGAGCCGCTTCAGGGAATGCCTGTGACTATGGGCGGCCCGCACATGCTGCTCTCGTTCAAGTGATTATATGCACGCTGAAGAGATAGTGAGGATGGCGATCCGCAGCGGATTCGACGAGGCGGTAGCAACAGTGTCTGCCGAGAACTCAAGCTATCTTAAGCTAGCCAACTCTGGGATCGATTCGATTGTCGAGAAGAGATATTCATACGCGACGCTTTTCGTCACAAGCAAGAACAGGATATTCTTTGCAGACATACAGAACCCTTCCCGCGACGATGCTTTGAATAGTATACGCCTTGCAAGGCAGCAGATGCGTTTCATCGCTGCAAAGGAAGATTACCGTGGCATAGCCGAAGGGCCATTCGAATATGCCCGCGGAGGGAAAGTCCCGGTTGAGATGCGGGATTATGGACAGGATGCTCTTGTCGATATAGCAGAATCCATGCTCTCCGGGGCGTCCATCTCGCGCTCCGCTGAGATCGCCGGGACAGTTCATATGAGCATGTCTGATTACGAACTCTACACAAGCAACGGGCTTTACGGCAAGGGCAGCTATCCTGCTGTAGGCGCCTCCATACGTGTCATCGGAAAGGAAACATCCTTCCAGGACTTCCTGGTATCGCGCGGCCTGAAGGGAAACGACTTTGAGGGATTCGGAAGGAACGCCTCAGAGATGCTTTCGGCTGCAAAGAGCACAGGAAAGATACGCCCTGGAAAGTACGATGTCGTATACTTGCAGTCACCTGGCGGCTCGCTTCTCTCAAATGTCACCTCCCAAGCCTGCATATCAAGCGTGGAGACGGGCAGCTTCCTTGGCGGGAAGCTAGGCCAAAAAGTCGCAGATAGCAATGTGACTGTGTATGACTCAGGGGCAGAGCGCGGCGGTGTTGGTTTCTCAGCTTTCGATGACGAAGGATATCCCACACAGCGCACTGCTGTCATAAAGGACGGCGTACTAAAGAACTACCTGCATAACAGTTCAACAGCAAAGAAATACGGAACAAAGAGCACTGGGAACGCGGGTCTTGTCTCTCCCCGCCCAAACACCATGCTATTCCGGCACAGGAAGACCGTGAATGATGTTCACGCCCTTCTCGGAGAGATGCGCAAAGGGCTTCTGGTGACCAACACATGGTATACACGATTCAGCAATTACCTCACCGGCGATTTCTCCACAGTTCCGCGCGACCTCACATTCTACGTTGAGGACGGGGAGCCAAAATTCGCTATAAGGCAGGTAAAGAAGATTGGCTCTTTCATAGGTGTGCGCATAAGCGACAATATGCTGAGGATGATGGGTAATGCCGAATGCGCTGCAATGGACATGCGGCAGTCAACCTCCTGGGAGAGCGAAGGCACATATTATACTATGCCTAGTGTTCTGATACGTGACGTATCGGTAACAACCTCCTGATACGTTCGCTTTTGCACGAAGCGACAGTCAGCTTTATAAGGTTGTTCCAGCTAACTTTCGATAGATATTGATTGGTGTAAACATGCAAGTCTATGTTGAGAAGCCAAAGTGCACCGGATGTGCGCACTGCTTTGATGTATGCCCCGTCGCGGTATTCGAGATGAAAGACAGGGATTCGCCAGAAGTTAACAACGATGTAGCCCCTGAAAATGACAAGTGGAAGGGAAGCAACGATCCTGCGCTGGTGCAGAAATGGTCTGGAGTACAGGACGGGCACAGGCACTTCGCTGACAAGTACGAGTCTCACAGCGGCGGAATATCTGTTGGAGTATCCGGCCCGGCATGCATATTATGCCAGGCGTGCCTTGTCGAGTGTGAAGGGGAGTGCATAGTCATAACCGACGATTCTAACAACGTATACAGGTCGATATACAAGTAGTGATGTCATGGCCGACAAGATAAGATGCGCCCATATCCTGGTTAACAACGAGGCCCTAGCGAAGGAGATTCTAGTGAAGCTGCAGAAAGGAGAGAGTTTCTCCAAGTTGGCCGAGGAGTACTCCATCGACGGTTCAAGGAAAAGAGGCGGAGACCTTGGCGTATTCGGAAGAGGGATGATGGTGAAGAGCTTCGAGAGCGCCGCATTCGCGCTGGAGAAGGGTCAGCTCTCGGGGATAGTGAAGACGGAATTTGGGTACCATATCATAAAACGGCTGGAGTAAAGCGCAGCCAGCTTCTTGCGGCATTCTCCGCTCTTTTTGCCCAAGCGGCAACAACTTATTGCAAATTGCTTCGGCTGTGCACAATGCGCTTCACTTCCTCGATACTATTTTCTCGATCTCAAGAAGCAGGTCCAGTATGAATCCTGTCGCTATCATGAGAAAGCCAAGCACGACCAGCATGAACGCGATGAGTGCCCTCCCGATTTCTGTGAGAAGTCCGGAGCGTATGAAACTTATCAGCACGAAGACGCCCAGGATCCCTCCGAACAGTATGAACACGACCCCAAGGCCACCGAATATGAGCAGAGGGCTGTAATCCCTTATTCTCCTTATGAGATGCGCCGCAACTCCCAGGCCGTATGCGAACTTCGAGTTCGCAAGTTTTGACGGCCCGTATTTCCTCTTATAATATTTTATGTCAACCTCCCCTATCCTGTAACCGCGCCTGGCAAGTTCAACCGCGAAGAACGCTATCCCTGCCCTGTACGGCTCTGTCTCCTTTATGCTATCGAAGGAGCTTCTCCTCATCACGAACAGTCCTGTGAGAACATCATGGATTTTTGTCTTGTAAACCCTGCTGAATATCCAGCTAAGTACCGAATTTCCGAACTTAAGGTAGAAACTCATAGATCCTTTTTCAAGGCCGTTAAGTCTGTTTCCCAGAACCAAGTCTGCTTTTCCCGCTTCTATAATCTCAAGCGCCTTCTTTATTCCAGCCACCTCGTGGGTTCCATCTGCATCTATGCTTGCAAGTATGCTTCCCTTCGCGCTCCTCAGCCCTAGCATTATCGCATTCTCGACCCCAGAGTCCTTCTGCCTTATCGCGACAACCCCCGCTTTCTTTATCCTATCGAAATACTCGTCGCTGCTTTTGTCTACGACTACAATCTCGATATCCTTCCCTAAGAGCTTGCGCAGATGTTCGATTACCGCGAATAAGCTCTCCTCTTCTATTGTGGGTATTATAACGCTGATTTTTTCCTCCATCCCTGATTACCTGGCCTGCGAAGCAGTAAGATAGATACCAAAACAGCTTTATTATAATGCTACTGCCGGAAAGAAAACCGCAAGCATCATCTGCCTGATCTCCGCTACGGTGCATCTAGTCAAAAATCCTCCTTGCGCTTTCGAAAAGAAGGAGTCCATTGAAATATGCCGCAAGAACCGATTCTATGTCATCAAGAACATACCCGGCCGCAGAGAGCCATATCAGTGCATGCATGACCTTTATCTCTCTCATGTATGGCCCAACTCTCCTTTCAAACACCTTCTCCGTGCGCTCCCATCCTTCTGACGCTATGTTCACTTCCACGCGCTCGCCGTCTATCCTGAGCCCGAATTCGCCTCTGTTGAAGCTTTCGTGGTTTCCTATGGCAGAATAATATACCTTTGCAAAATCATATCTCGGATCCCCGTGTACCTTCATCTCTCCGAAGCTTCCTCTAGGATCTATGAATACGATCTTCCCGTCCTTCTTCACTATCGTGTTAGAGAAGGTCGGATCTCCGTGTATCACGGCAAAATTATCCATGCTGCTCACCTTCGATGCAAGTGCGGCTATCTCCTCCGAATGCGCCGCGTTAAGCAGATTACGGCATCTTCTCCCGTTTATTATGAAGTATTCCAGATCGTTGTTCGGCACTATCTCGGATATGCTGTTTATCCTATCTATGGTCTTGTCAACGAGCATCTCCTTCTCCGCAACATGGAAATACGGCGTTCTCTCTATGGCATGAAGGCCTTCGAGAGCGTCGAATATATCCTCCATCACCTCCTCTCTGCCTTTATCGGTAAGCTCTTTCTCATGCGGGCTCTTGCCTGCAACTTTCTCCATCACGAGCGGCGAATACCCGTACACCTTCGGTATGTTTGCGTAGCCCTTCGCCGCAACGTACTTATACCACTCGGCTTCGCCGAAAATCAGGTGCCATAGCTTCTTGTGTCTTCTCTTAAGCACCTTCCCTCCTTCGGTCTCCAGCCTGTTAAATGCCCTTGCATTCCTACTTAGCTCCCTCACCTTTTTCAGCTTCTCTATCTGCGTTACGCTGTACACGCCGCAGAACCTGAGAGGCTTGAACTTGATGTCTCCCATAAGCATTGAGCCGACAAGATCATTGCCTTCCAGAAGGTACTTCGGTTTCCTGCTCAGATAAAAGAATCCGAAGATCCCTCCAATACTCCCTTTCTCTTCCGGCCTTGCAAATCCTTTTCCATCGTATCCGATCTTGCACTTAAGGTTTTCCGTTACTCCTATGTAATCGGAGTGCATATCCGGCAGCGCTATACTCTCCTCGAAGAATATGTCATCCCATACGACTGCAATGTTCTCCCCTTCGGGTACGGATAGCACCGCCTTCCTCATCGCATCCCCACACCCCGGAGAGGATTCTACCACAGAGTGTTTTATTCTGACTCCTGTACTTTCTATGCACTTCTCTATTATTCCCCTCATGCCTTCCTGACAGACTATTATAAATTTCGCATCTCCAAACACATCCGCCGTTCTCTCGAGAAGGCTTTTGCCATAAATATCAACTACGCATTTGGGCCTGCCGAAGTAGTGCTGCCCGAGGAGAAGACTGTCGCCGCAAGCGTGCACTATCACGTTCTTTATCGCACCCCTTCTCATCCTTTCACTACCCCCGATGCGAATATCCTGGGTTGCGATTCCTTAAGCAGGAGAACGGCATCTCCTGCTTCAAGCTGCAGCGGTTTGTCCAGATGTGCAATGTATCTCCCATTCTCGCCTGCGGCAATCCTGCACCCTGAAACCGAGAACCCGTACACCAGCGAGCATCTCATGCCGTCAGGGTTCGTCTTTGCAGCTATGCCGCTAAGCTTGATATCCATCTCAATCTCTTTCCTTCTCCGAAGAGCGGTTTCGGAGAGCACCTCTCCCTTCTCCACATCTTTTTCATCAATTCCTTTTACCGCAAGCCCAACCCTGGCCCCTTTTCCTGCCTCCTCTCTGTTGTCATCCTGGACCTGTATGGACCTTACGAATACCTCTTTTCCGTCTCCGAGTTTCAGCGTATCGTGGATCTTAACTGTACCTCTCCTCACTATGCCGAGCAGTACGGTTCCGACTCCCTTTACCTGGAACGCTTTATCCACTTCCACTCTCACTCCGTGCGCTTCCTCCAAACCCTCCTCAAGCTTCCTGAGCTTCTCTAGTATCTCCCCGTTGCTCGTCTTCTCGAACGATCCAGCCAGTGGGCCCCGCATAAGCTCCCCCACATCATTCTCATTCGTAAGGAGCATCTTCTTACCTACGAGAGAAGCAGCCAGTACTGCTTCTCCGAAGAGCGCGTCTATCTTCTTCGTGCTTATTATAACAACGTCAGCAAGGGAGACGGCCTCGGCCACTGCGTAGAACTTTTCCGCAGGATCTGTAGGGGTAAGGACAACTACCGAAAGGTCATTGTCCTTCCTGTTGTAGAAGGTTATGCCATTAACGCTGCCTTTCTTCCCAAGCCATGCGGCAAGCTCGGGGTCGTTCGGAAGCGCAGCGACGACGAATCTCATGGAGTCCTATGCTCTTTTACCACGCAGAAGATTTAAGCCTTCTGTACATCCTCAAGCGTATCAGAACGTCTTGTACTTTCCAAGGGATATATCGAGCGTAAGCTTTCCTATATCCTCAAGGTAGCCCGCCGCGATGTAATCTGCCTTGCCCCTGATCGCGTCAAAGTCGGCCCCCTCCTCAACCACAAGGTTGATGTTGAGGTGATGCGGCTCGCTTATCTTCCTGCCTATCTGCGATAGGATTGCTATATCGCATTCCTGTATCTGCGGGTATTCGTTAGCTATGCTCTTGGCCATCTCCGTAGATAGTATATTGTATATTTTTCCTATGTGGCTCACGGGATTCTTTCCCGCCGCCGCCTCAAGGCTCATATGCCTGAATGGGGTTATTATCCCATTCACCCGGTTTCCCCTGCCTACGGAGCCGTCGTCTCCTGCTTCCCAGCTTAGGCCCGACTTCGTAAGGTACACATCGGCACCTTCTACCGAATCCCCTGTGTTTATGTGCACATCGATCTCTTTGTCTGTGATCTTCTGCGCGTTGCTTATAACGTCCCTCTTTATTCTCTCCTTGAGGTCCACATACTTGTCCATGCTCTCAACGAACTGGGACACGAATGCTATCCCTATGGTGAGTGTTATCTTTTCTCCGTTCCTCAGACCCATGACTTTTATGTCCTCTCCTGCCGCAGGCATCCTGCTCTTGTACTCCCTGCCGTTCAGGAAGTTCTCCGTTCCGAGCACAAGCCTCTCTGTGGTGCTGAAAGGAGCGAAGCCTATTCCAAATGAGGTATCGTTTGCAAGAGGTATGTCGTTCCTTCCCCTCTCGAACACTCCTGCGAGATCGCTGCTCCCTTTCGCTATCTTCGACTCTATTATGACCTCCTTCTCAATGTCCAGAAAACGTGTGTTCCCCTTTATGTACTTGGCCGTCACCTCCTTCGCTATCTGGTTCACGTCTATCTTCTTGCCTCCGGCCTCGCTCGTGGCCCTGCCTGTGACTATTACTTCTATCTTCCTTGTTATCTCCCCATGGCCGAAACCAGCCTTCGATTCCCCTCCTATTATCAGGCCTTTGTCGACGTTGTGGTGAAGTATAACTCCGAAATTGTCTATGTACTCCCTGCACAGCTGGTGGCTTGTCTCATCCACTATGCCGTCTATCATGCTGTCGGGATGCCCTATTCCCTTCCTCTCAACGTATTCTGTGTTCTGCAGGCCTATCGGCGTTATGTCGAGCCTGTTGACTGATATATTCTTTGCCATTCTCTCGCCACTAAACATTGGCTTAACCATGTGACAAGCAAATATATAATAACCACTACGCTAAAAATTACTATTGATAATAATGCATCCGGATCTGGAGCCTCTAGATGCGGTTTCCTCCAGCATACGCCGTCTTCGCACCGCCGCTGGCATAAGCCAGAAGAAGCTTGCAAGGATGTCTGGCCTCAGCCAGAGCACAATAGCGCGCATCGAGAGGGATATAGTTAGGCTGAATCCCAGCTACCAGACCATATTCACAGTGATGGATGTGCTAAGGGAAACCAGCGCCACAAGCGCAACCGGATACCTGCTCCGGAAGCGTTCAGGAGAGATAATGCACCGCGACATAGTCTCGCTGCGCCCGGAGGACACCCTTGAGAAGGCCATAGGCGTGATAAAGGATTATGACTTTCCGCAGCTTCCCGTAATATCCGGAACCCATGCGATTGTCGGCACCGTAAGCCAGAACAAGATACTCGCCATTGCAACCCAAAACCCCGAAAAGATCCCCTTGCTTAGAATAAGGGAGGTGATGGACGAAGCACTGCCGCGCGTCGGCCCCAACACAGAGGTTGCCAAGCTAAAGCCCATACTTGAGAATTTCAATGCCGTGCTGGTGGTCGAGGGCAGCAAGGCCGTAGGCATAATAACCATCTACGATGTACTCAAACTCCTCGGATGAATGTATGTGTACACGGCCCATGCTCCAATACTCCTGGTCTAAAACGGGGAAACCATATCCGGATCTTCTGCATGCCAGGATTGCAAATCCGTCTGTCTTTGATTAGACCGTATGGTTTGTCAATTGAACGATGCGGGGGCTTCAACTCCCAGATTACTTATGGTTATAAATCTTCACTTGCATATACTCATAGCCAGTGTTAAAATGGATAAGCCAAAGGAGTTGCCTTCCCTGGAATGGTACGCCTGCATGCTGGTGATACTGGGCGGTATTGTAATACTCTTCTGGAGTGTATCTGCACTGGACGATCTTTTCTGGGCGCCATTTAACTTCGGGGTTGGTATAGCCACCATACTGTCAGTAATTTTATTTTATCGTGAAAGAAAAGATGGAGTTAGATACGGCGCGATAACAATAGTCTCGAATCTAATGCTTCTATTTGTTTTGCAGATTGCTGACGTAGTTGATACTATAAGCCCAAACAGGTTCTCCTTCCTGTTTAATATGCCTTTTTCGGCAGAGTTTGGCATCCTGCTATCAGTTATAGGCAGCATAATAATCATGACATACCGAAACGGGTAGCGGGGCTGTTCCACACTGGCATACGCCAGCTGCTGTCGCCAATTCTACTAACCTTGCCGGAAATTGGAGATTATACCTCCTGCGTTTCGCTGGCAGCTGCATAACCTTCCGATCTCCTGAACCGGACTACTGGGGTGAATATCAGGAGTTCGATTCCACGGGCTCACACAAGCTCAAGCGCGGAAAACATGAACGGCAGTATTATCGTTGCATCACCGTCTATTGTCACGTACTTCGCCTTCTCCTTTATCTTTCCCCAAGATACCGCTTCCTCCAGCCTGGCTCCAGAGAGGCTGCCATCGTACTGCGTCGCTGTCGTAATGTACACCGCATAGTCGAGCCCGCCCTTGAACTGGTTCCACCAGATGACATGGTGCTTGCTTATGCCTCCTCCTACCATCAGCGCACCGGTAGTCTTGTTATCGAAAGATATATCGCTGAGAAGAAGTTCATCGCGCAGAAGATTGAGTCTGAAATCATGGTCCTGTGAGAAGATAGAGAGCTGGGTCCCGAAGGCGCCGTCAACTATTCCTGGCACGAAGACCGGGATATTATGCAGATAGGCCTGCCTGAGTATTGAATGCTCGTCCTTTATCCGTTTTCCGAATTCCCGCAGAAGCTCGCTCGGGCTGTACTCTTTTTTGTAATCATCAGATCCGTATATATCATTCATTATCTCCCCGAAGTAGTCCTCAACAGTCTTGCCGTACTCGTCGTTTTCTATGAATATGTTGCCAAGCCTGTATATCCTCATGCGGTGCAGCTTCGCATCGTCCGCGTTGAAGCTTCCGAGGCTGTACTTTCCCCCGTACGCCTTTGCCATGTCATGGTCAAGGGTGCCGCATGTCGTTATTATCGCGTCGAAGTACTTGAGGGAATCCGCAATCATACCGCGCATTCCAGTGGCTATGATGTCTGCGGGAAAGGAGAGGAAGTTGAATGACTTATCGTCGTCTATCATCCTCCTCGTGATCTCTATTCCTGAGATCATGTTCTGGGCAGAGAAGCCGCCCATGCTCTTCATGCTCTCAACAAGATCGCCAATGCTCATCCCTTTCTTCAGTTTTATGTCCTTCACTTTTCTAGAAGTGAGTTTCCTCCTTTCGTATTCAGGCATAATATCAACCAATCAGTACTGATACTGCACAAGCGAGACTATCTCATGGCCTGCCAATTTCTCCCTGCCATTGAGCCCTGTCAGTTCAACTATGAATGCGAACCCGGCGATCTTCCCTCCGGCTTCAGCGATAAGTTCGCTTGCAGCGCGCGCAGTGCCTCCTGTCGCAAGCAGGTCGTCTGCTATCAATACGCTGCTACCCTTCTCAAACGCATCAACGTGCATCTCTATGGTATCGTTGCCGTATTCCAATGGATATTCCCTCCTAACAGTCCTGTACGGCAGCTTGCCCTTCTTCCTTATAGGCACGAATCCGATGCCCATCGCGTATGCCAGCGCCGAACCTATTATGAACCCCCTCGCTTCTATTCCAGCTACGTAATCTATCCTCTTTCCCGCGATCCCCTTTTCGAGACCGTCAATGCATGCCCTGAACCCATTCCCATCCTTAAGCAGAGGGGTAATGTCCTTGAAGCTTATGCCTTTTTTTGGATAGTCCTCAATGATCCTTATACTTTCCTTTATGATGGCGGCAGCTCCAGAATCCATAGAATCAGCATAACCCTACTATTTATATCTTTCTTTAGGAATAGTATTTATATCTTGCCTTGGATAATTAGGCGTATTGCGACGAATAAAGGCTTTTTATGATTGACTACGGCACGGCGATTAGATGGAGATAAAAAACCTTCCCAGAACGCTTGCACTGATACCTGATGGGAACAGAAGGTGGGCGGCTTCGCACAGGCTATCAATACTCAACGGCTATGACAACGGAGTCAAGAAGTTCATAGATTTCAGCGAGTGGTGTCTCTCGTATGGGATAAACAACATCGCAGTATGGGCATTCTCAACAGAGAATTTCGCCCGCAGCAACAGGGAAGTGAATACGCTCTTCCGTATATACCGCAGGGTTGCAAAAGACCGCGATATACTTGACAGGCTGCACCGCAACCGTACAAGGCTGAGCATGGTTGGAAATATGTCCCTGCTTCCAAATGACCTTCTCTCAGCACTTCGGAACGTGGAAGAGGAAACGAAGTGCTATAAGGAGCGGGTCATAAACATGCTTGTAAGCTATGGTGGGAAGGACGATATAATGCACGCGGTTAGGGAGATAGCTGGTAAGGCAAGGCGCTATCGGGATGTAACTGAGGATCTCTTCGGCAGGCACCTTCTGACGAGCGGGCTTCCAGAGATCGATTTTTTAATAAGGACTTCCGGAGAACAGAGGCTCTCCGGCTTCATGCCTTGGCAGACCAGCTATTCCGAGCTTTACTTCTCCGATAAACTCTGGCCTGACTTCACCAGGGAGGACCTTCACGCTGCACTATCGGAGTATAGCGCCAGGCAGAGGCGCTTCGGGAGATAGCCAGTGTTTCAATGCCTGACGGTAACAGAGACGTTATCCATTTCACTAAATACTTCAACATAGCCTTTCCAGGCAGCCTCGCACAGGCCATGCTCATACTTCTGGCAGGCATTCTTGCAGGCGCGATCTCATCGCTAATAGTGCATGGAGTTGCGAATCCGCTGCCCTTCCTTCTCTCAGGCTCAAGCGCCGGAGTGATAATAATAAGCGTACCCGCCGTGCTGACTGCCATATTCATAAAAACGGCCAAAAGACGCATGCAGCTGAAGCACATATTCGTGGGAGTTCTAGTCGTGACTGTAGTGTACTCGCTGTTGCTCATCCTTGATTCGGCTGTCTTCAGCATTACGCACAGCTATGCACTCGCAGATGTTCTTGTGGTTCTTATAAACGCAGGAATCTACGGCTACTGGTTCATAATCAACAAGGTCGTGGTGGCGCTTGGGAGAAGCTATCCTATTGTCGCAGCGATACAGCCCATACTGAACGTCCTTCTCTACGTTCCACTGGGCAGATACGTGCTAAACATAAGCGTGCCGCTCGAAGGCACTCTGATAAAGCTCTGGGCAGGGATGCTCGTCTTCCTCGCGATAGGCTATTCCATCCTCTATCTGATGGACAGACCTGTGAAAAAGGCGCTTAAGACAAGCGGCATAGACATAATCTCTGGAATGATAGGCCAGTGGTTGTATGGCATGATACAGGAGACCGACATATTCAGCAACATCGGCATCAAGCGCGAAGTTAACGTAGACATAGTCACGATACGCGGCAGGAATGGGTACAAGGCGATATTCGTAGAACCTGACATACATTACGGTCCATATTCCGGACTGGGAGGCAGCATGGCGCCCCTCCATCTAGGCAGCACGATATTCCACAAGTACAACGCAGCTCCATTCATACTTCACGGCCCTGTGAATATAGATGACAATCCTATCAACACCAGGCAGGTGTACAAGATATCCTCCGCGATAGAGAAGTACCTCGACGGAATAAATCCAAGGTCCTTCTCTTCTGCTGCGGGAAATGTCTCCATCGGCTATGACGAGCCGTGCAGGGTCATAGACATCAATCTCGGCAATCTGCATCTCCTGACCCTCACCAAGGCCCCTCTTGTCACAGAAGACATCTCCCGTGAGGTAGGCAAGAGACTCCTTGTAAGGGCAAGAAAGTACGGGAAGAACGCCGTGCTAATAGACGCGCACAATTCTAGGTTTGAATCCGCGAATCTTACCGAGCTTCGTGGTGTTTACAGCGGCAGCCCCTATTCTTCAAAGTACGGGAATGCCATAGGCAAGGCCTTGGGGAATTCTCTTGTCAACAATATACATCGGCTCAGCTTCGGCGCTTCATCAAGGCTCCTGGCACAGACCCTAAAGAAGAAGGATCTCGGCAACGGGTACACAAGTGCGGCTGTGTTCAAGTTCGGCTTCAGGAAATTCTGCATCATCATTTTCGATGCTAATAACATGCTCCCAAGCCTGAGGGACTCGCTCATAGCGCACGTAAAGGGGAAATTCGGCATGGACGCGGAGATATGCACCACCGACACTCATTCAGTTAATTCGATCTCGACACCAGCGAGCAACGTCCTTGGCAGACACACAAAGCTGGCAGACATGATCCCGATTATCGACGGCATGATAGAAGAGGCATCATCCTCCGCAGAAGAGGTGCGCTACCACTATGGCAGGATTGTTGTCAACGAGATAAAGGTGTGGGGTCCGGGAGCTGAGGGCGCCATACTGAAGGCCAGCAGGGACATAATACGCACCGGCAAGCTGGTAGTGCCATTTGTAATCGCGGCTGGCTTCATAGCTGCCGCATGGGTAATATACATCGTGTAATCCGTGATCAGATGCTACTACTCTATGCCGGATATGCAATCGCCCTGCTGCTCCTCGTGCTGCGCGTATCCTCAAAATCCGGCGGATACAGATGGCCAGTGCTTGCAATCATGCTTCTGATCTTTTCGTCACTCTTTTTTGGCGAATCTGCATTCGTGCTTGCATCAGTGCCGATCTTCACTCTCACGATGTTGAATTACGGGAGCCGGAAAGGCTATCTACTAATATTGCTCTCGATGGTGTACCTGCCGCTGGCAGCAGTGGTTTCTGGCATGCTGGTTACGTACATGGCTCTCCTCCTCTTTGCTGCCCTTGTCGCATCAACCGATATCTTCAAATCATCAAAAGGAGCGCTCAGATACGAGCGGCATTCGGAGCTCAGGCGCAATACAATACAGATCCTGCTCGGCGTGGCATTCATATCCCTATTCCACTTCCTGCAGCCTGCGACATCAAAGCTGGCGCTCATATACTCGATATTCTTCGGTCTTCTACTGGGCAATTATGCGATCCTTAACAAAAAAAGCGCGATATCGCGCGCACTCTACGGTCTTGAAAGGAAGAGAACAACCCTCGGCTACGGGGGCATATGGCTTGGCCTCGGCGCACTGCTCGCCGCGGCTCTTCTTTCTCCTAAGCTTGCAATAGTAGTATTCTGCGCCATCTTTCTGGCCGATTCATTCTCCACGATAGTGGGCGTCACGATAAAGAGCCCAAAGCTTTTCTACAACAAGGGAAAGAGCATCGCCGGATCGCTCGCATTTTTTGTCGTTACGGCTGCTGCTTCGTATCCGCTCATCGGCATCTATGCGCTTTACATCGCATTTGTGGCAGCCATTGTAGAGAGCCTCCCGCTCTGGATAGACGACAATCTTAGCGTTTCGATAACCCTTACCGCACTATTCCTAATCCTGGCCGCAATGGGGCCTGCGCTGTAGCGCTTAGTCGTTCCTCATTTCTTCGAATGGGAAGCGAAAATAAGTATTGCATGGCAGTAAGAGCATCGCTATACTCTCCTTCCCCTTCTTCCGCCAGGCCTCTTTGTAGTATCCGTAGGCATCGGCGTCACATCCTCTATGCTGCCTATCCTGAACCCACTCCTTGCAAGAGCCCTGACAACTGCCTGCGCCCCGTGCCCCGGAGTCTTGGATCCGTGCCCTCCCGGCGCCCTTATCTTTATGTTCATGTGGGTGATCCCCTTTTCTATTGCTACTGCAGAAACCTTGTACGCTGCCTGCGTGGCTGCGTAAGGAGATCCCTCTTCGTGGTCTGCATCAACGACCATTCCGCCGCTGCCTACCGCTATAGTTTCCGATCCCGAGAGGTCTGTAAGCGTAATTATGGTGTTGTTCTTTGAGGAGTAAATGTGTGCCACGCCCCATCTTATGCCCTTCTGCTTGTACTTTTCCTGCGCAGCGCTCACTTCGCTTTCGTAAGATACATCCGATTTCTTGCCCTGCTGCTCCTGCTTCTCCTGTTTTTCTACTTTCTTGGTCGGCTTGGCTGCTTTTCCTTTTGGCATTTTATCCTCCTACCTTGGCCTCAGCGGCTTCAGCCGCAGCTGCCTCTCCGGCGCCTGCCGGCGCAGCCGCCTCTGGCTGTGGCGGCGCCGATATCTGTACCGTCTTATAATATGATATCCTCCCTTCGTCTTCCTTGCTTACCAGATATCCCGGCGATCTTGTCCTTCTCCCGTTTACCGATATGAATCCGTGCGTGATAAGCTGCCTTGCCTGCCTCTTGCTTCTTGCAAGCCCGCTTTTGTGAACTATAGTTTCCAGCCTTCTCTCAAGTATGTTCTCGGGCTTTATTACCAGCAGATCGTCCAGTATTGCGTCTTCTTTCACTATGTTGTATCTTGCAAGCCTCGCTATCATCTCTTTTCCTACGCTCTCCCTCTCCCTGCCTGATAGCACCTCCCTGACATTCCTTCTTATCCTTCTTATCTCGCTCGTGGCCTTCCAGAGCTCCCTGAGGTTTTTCAGCCCGTATGTGTCTGCAAGCTTGTGCTCGCTCTCTATCCTCTGCTTGTTCCATATGGCAGCAGGCCTCTCGAACTTCTTCCTGTTTCTCCTTGGCGCTCCCATATGCTCACTTGCTCTCTGCGGCCGGCTTTGCCGGTGCAGTCGCTCCTTGCACTGATTTCTTCACCACACCTACTGTGGCTCCTGTTCTTCCTGTGGACCTGGTCCTTTGACCCCTGACCTTCTGGCCATACTGGTGTCGCGAACCCCTCCAGGTCTGTATCTTTATCATGCTGTCAATATCCTGCCTTGTTTTGACTATTAAATCTGTGCCGACAACGTGTATGTCCTCTCCTGTCTCGTTGTCTCTCCTCCTGTTGAACATGTACTTCGGTATTGCCGTTTTGCTTGCATCCTTCAGCAACTCCTCGACCTTGGCTATCTGCTGGTCCGTCAGCGCTCCGAGTTCAGTGCTCTCCGCTATACCGTACTGCACGTTGCACATCTTCGCAAGAGCATGCGCCATGTTGTAGCCTATGCCCTTTATCTGCATAAGCGCCCTTACCATCTTGAACCTGCCATTAATATCCCTGCCGGCTATCCTTATGATGCTTGTAGCCTCAGCTTTTTCCTTTTGTTCCCTTGCCATGTAAGCCCTTGTATAATCTTTGTTTAATCAGGAATCCGAGAATCAGCGGCATAGAACGCCGCAAGTCCCAAATACACAGATACTATTGCATAAATACCTTAAAATACTTTTGCTTTGCGCAAGGCGCATTACATTGTGCAACCGCCTGCGATTCGTAAGAACGCCAGGGTTGGGATTTTCATCGCTTCATGCGCAGCACGGAGCGATTTTGAACCCAAACGGCACGTGAGTGCCATACGCTTGCGGGGTATTTTTCCAGGCGTACGCGTTACCGGATTCTGCCACCCTGGCATTCTTTACCTTATTATCCTAGAAGGTTTATATATGGTGGTGTTCTCGTCAGCATGGTGGGCATCAAAGAAGGATGCAGGACAAGAAGCAAAACAGCGACGCCGAGTATGAAATCCGCATTCATTCATGACTGTTTCTTCTCAGGTCTTACTGCAGGGAAGGCTATGACCTCCTTCAGCGAGGTGTTGTCCGTCAGTATCATCGCAAGTCTGTCTATTGCGACTCCAAGCCCTGCCATCGGCGGCATTCCGTACTCCATAGCCTCTATGAAATCGCTGTCAGAAGGCGGCGCTTCTTCGTCCCCCTTCCTTCTTTCGTCTTCCTGCGCCTTGAACTTGGCGGCCTGCGCCTCTGGATCGGTAAGCTCG
>JAKATZ010000012.1 GCA_021827925.1 Microcaldota archaeon
CTGTTTTCCTATGCAAGTCTACCGGCATTGTTCCTATCCTTGAAACTCGTAGTCTACCCTTCTTTATTGAGAAAGAGCCATTGTCTTGTGGATATGTTATTGACTTATATCTGTCCCTTGACTTGAATCTCGGAAATCCGACTTCATGTTTCTTTCCTTGCTTCTTCTCCTTTACTCTTCTGAAGAAGTTCTGGTATGCCTTCATAAGTCTGTATTCTATCTCACATCTTGTCTGTGAATATAGTTTCAGAAATTTCCTGTCCTCTGTGATTATCTCCTTTACGAATCTGTTGAATTGCGCCATTGACACTTTGTGATTGCCGTTCTTATGTGATTGGATAGATTTCTCAAGAAGTTTATTGTAGAACTGTTGCGCAAGAACCAGTCTTTCATCTATCTCCTCCTGCCTTGTGGCATCAGGGTAGATTCTGAACTTGTAGGCTCTTGTCAGTTCCATGCAACCTATATTTCCATCTATATTTATACGCCTTACTGCGGTTCGCTTTCATCCCACTCATGAATGGTGTGGGATTTCCCGCTCACTTTGTTAAGATTGTCTTATAGAATCAGGATGACGGAGAGGATAGGGATATGGAGACTGTATCCTGTCCCTCGCTTTGAGTATTATACAGGTTGTTTATAGAAATGCTTATATATCTTTCTTTTCATTATATGATTCAATCGTGATTCTTTCACGAAAGGTACATGTAAGGTTCATGCACCTCTCGCGGATCTGTCGTGATTGTTAAGGAAAGGTGTCCGGATGGGAAAAAGCAGCAGGCAGATAGAGAAGGAAATCAAGGCCCTGAGAAAGGAGCTTGACCTTGTGGCCAAGAAGGAGGCCGGAGCCGCTGTGAACCAGGTTTCGGATTCAGGGGATGGAGGCGTTCCTGCACTCCTGAAATACATGATAGAAGAAAGGGAAAGGACAAATCGCATACTGGCAGGAATCACTGAGAAGATCAACAGGCTTGAGAAAGAGTTTGGGGAGGCATATCAGGGAGATATCGCGGGGGACACTGCATACGCCGCAGAGATGGCGAGCGGCAGGGAGCTTCCGCTATCTGGAATAGACGCTAAGATAATAGGCTTTGCACAGTCCAAAGGCATGGTCTGCGCAGATGAGGTTAGGGAGTTCATGGGATATAAAGGCAGGAATGCTGCTTGTGCAAGGCTCAACAAACTTTACAAGGATGGCCTTCTGGATAGATTCCAGCTTGGGCACAAGGTTTATTACAAATTTGATGCTGGCAAGACGACCAATACGCTCATTATATCACCTCCACAGTGAAATTGGGCCTGCCGATTCTTGGCAGGCCCCCCTTTCTAGCTGGTGGGGGCTCTTCCTCTTTGGGCGTTAATGTATAATCAGATGATCAGAGGCAATGCAGGCCTAAGCCTAAATCCCAAGGGCGGCTGATCGTTTGCCTATCTCGCTTACAAGCATTTCTTTCTTCTTCTCGGAGAACCCCCCGTATTTTCTTTTATCTATGGAGAAGCCGCAGGCATGGGGATGCCCTCCGCCGCCGAAGGCTCTCGCTATAAGGGAACAGTCTGCTTTCTTGCTTCTCAGATGGCATGTACCGGCCTTTACGTTTACGTATATAGAGATGTCCCTTCCGCTTTTCTCAGATATCGAAGCGCATGCCTGCGTGGACTGCATCTCAGGGCCGAATCCGACAGCTATGTTCTCTCCTGCATAGTGTAGACGCTTCGCCATCTCAGCTATTCTCTCAATGTTCCGCCTCTCGAAGAATGATGCATCAGCAGCCATCCTTCCGTCAAAGAATTTTCCTTTGCAGAGAGTATCAACTATGTGCAGCAGGCCTTTGCGCCGTTTATTCACGCCAAGCGTGTTGTAATATGCGATGCTGAGAGCATAGATACCTATCAGGCGCCTCTTACTCCTCTCGCGAGGCCTTAGGTTGAAATCAGAGTAATGAACCGTATCGGAGAGTCTTCTCGCGAATGCGCCCCGTACGGAGAGCTCCCGGTAGGTTATCTCTGTTGCGCAGTACCTTCTGTTCTCCCCTATCACTGCAAGATCGCATCCTCCGGCGACATTCCTTATCTCACTGTCTTCCCAGAAATGGTGGTCGAACCATACGACACTGCCATTGAGGCCTTTCACGCTTTTTATAATCCTTATGAACTCCGGAGCAAGGCCTTTGTTTATGCCAAGATCCGTTATGAAAAGGGTGGCGCCAGGCTTCAGTGCCTTGCGTATGCCCCCGCCTGCGGAAAGAAGGCTCTTCATAGAGTAGTCTGCAAAGAAGATATTGCTGTCAGGGACACCGTACTTCATCTTGATTAGCGCAGCACTTGCAACTCCGTCAATGTCGCTCGCGTGCGTCAGCGATATTATGTTCTCCATCAGCAGTCATCTTGCAGAACAGGATAATAATGCTTTGCGTGCCAAGGCTTTAGAGAAGGGTACCGTATCCTGATAGACGCCATCTCTGCCCGAAGTTCCTCAGCACGGATATCTTCGAGCTCTTGTCGAGGCTTGCCGCGTGATTGAGATCGAGTTCGAGCTTGTTCTTCTTTGAGTTCTTGACATACCCTATGACTGTTCCTGTCCCTATTCCAAGGACCAACGGCTCGTTCTGCCTGAAAGACTGCTTAGGAAGGTCGTCCCTGTTTAGCGAGGTATAGTTTATCGTTATGCTGCTCACAGGGTCAGGAAGCTTACCTACCTTCCCGACTATCTGGCCCACAAGACCATCCGCCTTTGTGAAAGAAGGGTCTATCTCGGTGCCTACTGCGATAAGTCCACCGGCGATGGCCTCCTGGAGGCTCTCGTTTCCAGCGGAGAGCTCCGTGATCTTTGTTATGAAAGGCTCGTAAGTCTCCTTCTTCTGCTTGTCCTTTGAGAGGTTTATCCCCGGACGTATCTCTATCTCGTCGCCGACCTTGAACTTGCCGCGGATTATCGAGCCGCCTATGACGCCTCCGACAAGATCGGATATCTTAGTGCCGGGCCTGTTTACATCGAAAGATCGCGCGACGTACATGACAGGATCCGATTTTATGTCGCGCTGCGGAAGCTCTATCTTCGCTATCTCGTCTAGGAGAAGGTCGACGTTTATGTTCCTGTTTGCCATAGTAGGTATTATCGGAGCGCTTGATATTATGCTTCCTTTTATGAACGCCCGTATCTGATCGTAGTGCTTCTTCGCTGCTTCTTTGCCGACTATGTCTATCTTTGTCTGGGCGATTATGACGTTCTTTATGCCCAGCGCGTTTATTATCATGAGATGTTCCTTTGTCTGCGGCATCGGGCACTGCTCCGTTGCCGAGATTATGAAGAGCGCAGCGTCTATTATGCTCGAACCGGCGATGGCTGTCGCCATGAGGGTTTCGTGGCCAGGGGCGTCGAGGAGGGATATCCTCCTGAATATCTCCCCCTGCTTTCCGTCATCGCACTTGTCTGCCGTTGTAAAGTAAGTCCTGCCCTGTTCGTCGCACTTCCGTATTATCGCGTCAGCATAGCCCAGCTTTATCGTCATGCTGCGCTTTACGCTCTCACTGTGAACATCAGTCCACGTGTGGGTCAGGGCAGATACGAGGGTAGTCTTGCCGTGGTCAACGTGCCCCAAGGTTCCGATATTAAGCTCGCTCTGCTTAGAAATGTTATCCATAGATTATGCCTTAGGAAGTTAAAGAATGCTGATGCTCTTTCTCTCCGAATCTATATAACTCTTTCCGTTCTTTTACCGTTGAGAAAGTTTTGCGAATGCGCCGGCTTTCAGGTACCTTTCAAGCGAGACGCGCGTGAAGGTGCCGAGATTCATATTCAGAGCCTCTCTTGGGTCTGCCCAGAGGTAGTCTTTAACCTCTACGCCGTCTGCTTTGACATTGCCTTCCTTGCATTTGCACATGAAGTCTATGAAGATGAAATGTTTCTTCTTCCAGAATTCCGGAGGAAAGATTGCATCCTGAACGTCGGGAGGATCGTATATCTCCTCGATCTCAAGGCCTACCTCCTCCCGTATCTCCCTCTTCAGTGCTTCTTTCATAGTCTCGCCTACCTCCACATGACCGCCAGGGACAGTCAGCAGGCCCTTCCATTTGTCAGAAGTTATCAGGAGTAGCTTCCGCTCGCTGTTTATTATGAAGGCGCCAACCACAGCCTCTGGATATTCGCTGTCCATGCATAAACCTCGAAGAAACACGCCAGGCAAAAAGGTTTTGTCAACTGTCCATGCAGATATACTCGCCATCGCCGCTGCATTGACCGTCGATGCAGTAGCGCAGCTGCCCTGCGGTTACATAGCGGCAGTAGACGCAGTCTGTTTGTTCCATTAAGAGCCTTCCGCAGGAATATTGCAGTCAGAATACCTGGTATCAGGATTCTTCCTTCTTTTCCTTGGGCTTGAATAGCTCCTCAGCGGCCTTTTGCCCATACTCCTCTATGATGGTGTTTATCTGACTCGTGTCTGCACTTACCGTATTACCGCGAACCAGCCTCCTGCCCCTGTATCCGTGCTTGGCTATCTTCATGCCTACCCCGTAACCTATGAGGGGTTTTGCCTTCCTTGTGCCCTCGATCTCCTTCCTTGAAGGCGCGCCGGTATTATCACTAAGCCCGGTGATCTTAAGCTTGAAACCATCAAGAGCCACTACCGAGCCCTCTATGATATCGCCTATTTTTTTCCCGATAAGCACAGCCTCATTCTCCTTTGCGACTCCTGCCTGCGCAGTCTTTCCGCTCTTCTTGTCAGAGTATACTATTTGCATTGATACACCTTTTCATCTATACATAGTTTCTGGTTCCTCCTTGAACCGCTTTATCCTCTCAGCGACCTCTTTCGGTATCGCAGGCTTTATCTCCTTCAGCGCCTTCATGAAGTCTTCCGCCTTGACTATGTCCCTGTTCGTTCGTATTGCATTCATTCCTGCTTCACGGCAGACGTTCTCTATCTCGGCGCCAGTGTAGTTGTCAGTAAGGCTTGCCAGCTCGTATATGTCAACATCCTTGTCAAGAGGCATCTTCCGTGTGTGCACCATGAATATCTCGAACCTCGAGTTCTGGTCAGGCATCGGTATGTCTATTATCTTGTCGAATCTCCCCGGCCTTAGCAGCGCCGGATCAACCTCCTCCGGTCTGTTAGTGGCTGCAAGTACAACCACGTTCTTGAGTTCCTGCAAGCCGTCCATCTCTGTGAGAAGAGTATCCACGACCCTCTCGCTTACGAAAGAATCGTCAAGATCCCCTCCCCTTGCATGCGCTATCGAATCTATCTCGTCTATGAATATTATGCAAGGCGAGGCCTGGCGCGCCTTCCTGAAGATCTCCCGCAGCGTTTTCTCGCTCTCGCCAACGAACTTGCTGAGTACCTCTGGTCCTTTTATCGAAATGAAGTTCGCCTCGCGCTCGGTTGCCACCGCCTTAGCAAGCAGCGTCTTCCCCGTTCCGGGAGGCCCTACGAGAAGCACTCCTTTTACGGGCCTTATGCCCATCTTTTCAAAAATATCAGGGCTTTTGAGGGGCAGCTCGACAGCTTCCTTCAGCTCTTCCTTGACTTTGTCCATGTCGCCTATGTCAGACCAGTGGACATTCGGACGCTCGACGAAGACCTCCCTGAGCGCGCTTGGCTGTATGTTCTTAAGCGCATCGAGGAAGTCCTGCCTCTTTACGGTGAGTTCCGACAATATATCCACAGGTATCGACTGCTTGTCGACTATCTTTGGCAGTATTGTCCTCAGGGTCGACATTGCAGCCTCTCTGACCAGCGCGCTGATGTCCGCACCAGTATAGCCGTGGGTAATATCGGAGAGCTCCTCAAGGCTGACGTCCTTTGCAAGAGGCATGTCCCTTGTGTGTATCTGCAGCACTTCCTTCCTGGCATTCCTGTTTGGGACGCCTATCTCTATCTCCCTGTCGAACCTTCCCGGGCGCCTGAGCGCAGGATCTATGGCATCAGGCCTGTTTGTAGCTGCGAGTATTATGACCTGGCCTCGGGGCGGCATGCCGTCCATGAGCGTCAGAAGTTGCGATACCATCCTACGTTCCACTTCGTTGGTAGCTTCCTCCCTCTTAGGCGCTATGGCATCGATCTCATCCATGAAGATTATGGTGGGCGCCTTCTCGTTTGCATTCTTGAATATCTCGCGCAGTTTCTCTTCGCTCTCGCCAACGAACTTGCTCACGAGCTCAGGTCCTGATATTGATATGAAATTTGCATCGCTCTCATTGGCAACCGCCTTCGCAAGCAAGGTCTTACCGGTACCAGGGGCACCGTAAAGGAGCACCCCTTTGGGGGGCTCTATCCCGAGCCTCTCGAAAAGTTCGGGATAGCGTATCGGAAGCTCGACCATTTCCCTTATCTTCTGCTTTGCATCGTCGAGACCGCCTATGTCTTCGTAGTGGACATCGCCTATCTTGACCATGGATTCAGGAACCGGCTCCTCCTTCACTACAAGGTTTGTGTTTGCGGTTATGCGCACTATACCGTGCGGAACTACCTGTACAACAAGAAAATTGAATACAAGACCGAACATAGGTATGGGTATCGAGTCTCCCTTCGTAAGGGGCCTGTTTTCTAGCCTCCTTTTCGCGTATTCGGCGAAATCAGGGGAGAGCGGTGGCCTTTGGCTTGGGGGAGGAGCTATCACGACCTTCTCGGCGTCCTTTGCGTCTGCCTTTGTTATGAACACCTTGTCGCCTATCCCTACGCCCAGATTCTGCCGGAGATACCCGTCTATCCTTATGAAGCCCAGTCCTTCATCGCTAGGATGGGCCTGCCATACGAGAGCTGCTGAAGATTTTATCTTTCCCTTTATCTCTATTATGTCTCCAGAGATTACGTTCAGCATCTTCCTTGATTTGGAATCTATCCTTGCGATGCTCCTGCCAGAATCAGTGACTAGCGCGTCTGCAACCGTAAGCTCTATAGCATTGGAATTTATCGCCATTTCATAAGCACCGGTTTTGTGCTTTAATCAGTTTTGATATATAACGCACGATAATAATATATAAGGATAGGGGGAGCCTACAGAACAAGGTACAATCCAGGATACGTGGCATCTTTCTGCCGCGAATGTTTTTAGGAGTTTACTTTCAGTATAAGAGCATGGCGGCAGATGAGGAGTATTATGAGCCGGGAAAGACCGTAGTGCCCAAACAGGAATATGGGTCTGCTCCGGAGGAGGTCAGGCCGGAATATGCGGAGCCTGCCGCGCTTCCAAACAGGCCTGCGGGGAAGAAAGAAGCTGCTGGGCGCACTGGTTTTATCGGAGATATGAGGGACGTATTCGGAATACTTCTGAATCCTGCAGGTGCTGAAACGGAGAGGAAGCGCAGCTTTTTGCAGGTCCTGAGATTTTACTGTGCAGAGGCAGTGGTGTCAGTTGTATTTCAGAGCATCGTAACGCTCATCATGGCGCTTGCGTTCGGATATTTCGCCAGCGACGCTAATGTTGCACACTTGCTAAGTCTTAGCTCGGCGTACCAGGCAAACGCGCAGGCAGGCACAGGAGGCATAAGCGGCAGCGGAGTTACTCTGCTTGGCAGTGCCATGAGTTTGGTCTTGCTTTATCTCGTAATCCTCATAGACATACTCGTATACGGCTGGGTTTATCACGGCATTGGACGGCTCTTAGGATGGTTTAAAGGGAGCATAGGAGCGACGCTCTCGGCTGTCGCTTATTCTAGCGTACCGCTATTGCTACTCACGCTCCCGGCAGGGATGCTCATCCTGTTCTCTTTTTCTACCTCGATTTCATCAGGCATCTTGACGTATATTCTGGTTATCGTAATGCTGATAGTTTGGGCGCTGTACATATTCCTGAGCTCTATACGCAGCTTGCAGGGGACAACCATGTGGCCGGCCATAGCCCTCTGGATAATAGCAGCCATACCTGCCATCATAGTGAACGGCGTCATTGTTGGGGCGATTGGTTTGGCGTTTGGGGCTGCCGGAACTTCCTTAGGTTTAGGTTCGGTTTTTTGACAGGAATTATGTGAGTGTGTTAAGCCGGAAGGCCGGCGAGAGGGTCGCTGCCGCCGTATTGCAACGTATAAATACCTTTCCTTCCCATAGTTACCTTATTAGCTTATACTTTTAGGAAGTACAACAGGTAGTTTTGAATGGGAAAGTTTCCAATCGCAGATGAGGCCCTGCTTAGGGTCTGGGTGTGCAGGAAGTGCAAGGCCAGGAATAAACCAGGAGTGCTTAAGTGCAGGAAATGCGGCAGCAAGTACATGAGGGCCAAGCGCAAAGAGAGCAGGGTGAAGAAGTAACTGATGCTTTTAATGTGATTAATATGGCAGAATTGTCACCGATAGAGAACGTGGTCTTCGAGGCCATGAAGGAGCTTGGGGCTACGAACGAGGAGAAAAAGAAGACAGCAGACGACATTGCGAAAAAGTGCAACAGACCGAAAAGCATGGTCAACAACGCCCTCGTGAGCCTGCTCCAGAAGGGCAGTGTGAAGAGAGTGGCAAGGGAAAAGGCCGCTGGATATTACATTGTAGCTTAAGGTCACTAGATGGCTGTGGGATCGATTGAGTTCAATGCCAGGTACAGGGGCTGGCGGCTCTCGAAGAAGATAGAGGTCAGTGATGGCGCGACGCTTATCAGCGTGCTGCCGGAGCTTGTCTCAGTAAGACAGGCGATCTCTGACGAAACCCTCGAAGTCCTCGGCATAGATGTAAAGGCACTTGACAGCTACGCGGCAGGAATAACCAAGGGGAAGGGCTATGCCGCCGCTGGGGAAACGATAAAGAAGCTGGGTTCGAAGGAGACGAAGGAAGCTGTCCTCAGGGCTTGCAAAGGGAAGGAGGAGCTTTCAGGAATAGCTTCTTCACGGCTGTTGAGGAAAGTGGCGGAGATTACCGGCCTTCCTTCCGAAGGATCGCTTAGAACTGCGTGAGCACATGGAGAACGAATGCATTGATTTCTTTGCTGACTACGGAAAATGGATAGCAATAAAACGCATGTCGGTGCGCAGCGAGACTAAGCCGGAGGAGGTCGCATTCCACCTCGCTTCGATAAGGCAGAGCATAGATAAGAAGATATATGAAGCTGCGGGAATCGATACGACAGCACTCGATAGCTATGCAGAATCAGTAGTGTCAGGAAGCAGGAAGCAATTCTCAGCATTGGGGGAAAGGCTTGCTGAGCTTAGCTCAGAGAAAGCCCGCGAAGCCGTCAGAAAGGCCTCAGGCGGGAAGAAGGAGCTTGATGGAGCCGCGGAAGGATACCTTTTCAGGACCGTTGTGCAGAAGATGGGCTTTGACCTCGACGTAAGCCAAGAGATGCTCTCGAAAGCCTACCCTTATCTCAAGGTTCCGAAACAGAGGGGAAGGAAGGCAAAGCAATAATATACTGAAGAATGACTATTCCTGATGAATGGGGAGTTAGGCTAGCTTGGTAGGCTTTCAGGTTTGGGTCCTGAAGACACGTGTTCAAATCACGTACTCCCCAATTCCCTATTGGGGTATGGCTAGAGCTGGCATTTTCTTTTCTGGGATCAGCTTCTTTCGATTACGGCAGTCATGCAGCGGGCCCCGCCGTAGCCCCCAGTGATGTCCTTAAGATCAACAGCGTATACGTCAACACCGTGCTGATTGAGTTCCTTTCTGTGAGGAAAGAGCTGACCGGATCTCCTGAAGGTATGGTAATCCTTCTTTGCCTGCGAGAGAAGGGCGCCGTAGCGCTTCTTATCCTCCTTTGTCTTGAACTCAAGGTTTCCAAGCACCTTCTTCACTATCAGACCGCTATCCACGGCCAGCACTGCACGGTCCTTCACGCAGAGGAAGTTTGACGCGTAGGATAGCTGCTCAAGCGTAGTGAGACCGATCAGGTCGAAGCCTTTTCCCTTTATGTAATCGAAAAGGCTCGGGCTCCCTGGAACCTTCCTGTACGAAGAGCCTTCTTTCTGATAGATATCGACGTAGGCCCGTTTGAGCAGCGCTTCGGATCCGAGCACAAGACCATTTCCTGCCACATTGAAGTACGTATCAAGGTGCATATCCACCATCGGATCGGGGGCAGTTCCGGGTATCAGCGGATTGGATGGCTGATGTACCACGGCTACCTCATCGAAGGACTGCCCGTGCCTGAGCATCTGCTCTGCCCCTTGGGCGTTTGTCCTGTCCCCCGTTCCAACGAGGGCGAAGTCCTTCATAGGTATAAAATCACCGCCCTCAAACGTAGCTGGCGCAGCGCTCTCGTGTGCTATTCGGAGGCCCATCATCTTCCAGAGCATGCGTGTTAGGGAAGGTTCGTTCCTCCTCTGCGGCTTTGACATCCGGGATAGGAATATGCCTTTGTCTGTGACTGCCTGCTGATCCCGCATGAAGTAAAGATTTGCAAGCGGATCACGCTCTGTAACATTTATGTGTATCGCCTCGACTCCCTTGCTCCCCCTGATGACCATCCGTGGCATGAGCATTATGATGCCTATGAAATAATCGGTGTCATATGTGTCTATATTCTCCTTGAGCTCTGCGCGGGCCTGCGCAACCTCTTTTGCATCTCCGACGAAGTCTATGCGCTCCAGCGCAGAGTCGACCACCATTGCCTTGGCTTTGATACTGCCTTCTGCGTAGGCCTTCAGTTTTTCAGTGAGATATCCGACATCAACGTGGAACTGGTCCCGAAGAGCGCCTACGAGGCGGTCATGGTCCTTGAGCGCGGCATTCTGGCTGAAGGCACGCTCGTAAAGGGATGCGTGAGGATCAAGAAGACCGAAGAACATCTCTATCCCAGGGCGGTGGACTATGACTTTCCGAAGCCTATCCCATTCTGCCTTAATGCAACCCTCCATTTAAGCACTTTGAGTTATGAGCCCAAGAAGCCGTCCCTAAGGGGAGGCAGGTAGTCTCGACAACCAAGTCCCGAGCTAAAAAAGTAATGAATAGAGGCATTTAAATAACCTTGTATGTTGGGGTCTTAACGGATTGCGATGAAGACAATCGGAGTGCCGGGAGAGATGGGGCACGTTGCCACTACCGAGTTTTGGGAAGGATTCCTGAAATATGCCAGAAGGAGTACGGGAGTACATGGAGGAGAGTATCCGGAGATAACGATGTACACAATGGCGCCGGAAGGTTCTGACGAGAGCGGCATGAAGGAAGAGAAGGCACTAAGGGAGGAGTTTGTTGAATGGATAACTGAACTCGGTAAAACGCGGGTGAAACGGGCAGGCATCCGCCAGTGCGGTGGAAGCCATTGACGTGCTTGCCGCTTTTCCGGAGGGTATGCTTATTGGAGTAACACAGTATGCCGAAGGTGCTATAGGCATACTCTTCAAATGCTTTCGGGTTCAGAATGGACAATGGGACATATATGGTAGATAAGATTCAGGTCTTTATCATAGCAGACTACGGAAGAGGAGATCCAGCATTTGTAGAAGTTGACCAGTACATCTCGGCGTTTGTGCCCGGGGCTGCTGCAAAGTATATCAGCGTTGAGCCATTCAGCACGACGCATACCGGATTCTGGACATACCAGATAGCGGTAAACGACATGGATATCAGGGGTTCTAAAAGCAGAGGTGCAAAGACCAGGACGTACATATACACAAACACAGCCCCAAGGAGGGACAATAAAAATCCGCGCATGAACAATGAGGGTGAACCGCTTGCGTACGCGAAGCTCTCAACGGGATTGGAGATCGTCGGAGTGCTTTCAGGAGAGTCCTTCTCGTACATAAAGCCTATGATAAAGGAGATCAGACTTATCAGGATACCTCCTGAAAAGGGAAAAGAGCAGTTCAGGTCAAGGCGCATCTTCACAGCTGCGCTAGGCAGGATAGTGAGCGGCGACTACTCGTGCCTTGGAGAGAAGGTGAAACTTGGGAGCATCCCTGAGCCTAGGAGGAGCAGGATAGCACACGTTGATAGTTATGGGAACATAAAACTTACCTCAAGGGCATCGGACCTCCACGGATTGAAAGCAGGAGACAGGGTGGCCGTTTCGATAGGAGACAGGAGAATAGTGATGCGATACACTGGAGGAGTATTCAGTGTAAGCGAGGGAGAATTCTCCCTCGCACCGGGATCCTCCGGAGCGAATGAAAACCGCTTCCTGGAGATAATGATGCGGCTTGGGAATGCGTGGGAAGCATTCGGATGTCCGAGAGTCGAATCGGAAGTATCATTCGGCAAAGCACACAGCCCGGCTACCCTCCCAAACACCAGAAGGTTTGGCGGTTGGACTGGAGAACATGCAAAGTAATATAAGGAATGGCGCTTTTCAACGCAATGCAAGAAATAGGGGTGTCGTAGATGGCCATAAGTACGAAAAATTGGATATTTTGATAAAGAGATAGGGTGCAATGCAGGAATTATTGTAGAAAATACAGACAAAGATGCTACATTTTGGAGTACTTAAACGTAAGACTTAAATATCACGAAAGGAAGAAGCTTTATCGTGGGGTGGAATAATGGGGATAGAAGACCAAGACGTGGGGATGAGGGCTTACGCGGAAGAGTACGCGTTAGCACGAAGGGTTGCAAATTCCAGTGGGGATGATGGATACGCAACCAAAGAAGCAGAGGATAAAGACCTGGCATACATAGTCGGGAACAGCTGCATATCGTGCAACAAGCCGTTCCTTGGTGAGGCTGTGCGTGTGATGCCTCCGCGGTACATACAGGAAAGGGACTACTATGTCATAAGAGGAGTAGTTCCAAGAAGGTATATGTGCCTGCACTGTTACGGCGAGATAAAGTCAAAGGCCAGGGAGAGATTCAGGAACAACCTCAATAACAGGGCGAGAAGGAAGGCAGTACTTAAGCACGTTATGCAGAGCATAATGCTGAGGTAGGTACGGGCGGGGCGCACATGCCCCGCGTGGGTGGGGAATATAAAGGCCATTCCTCAATTTATCCCTGATTCGGATGAGGATCGCTTTTGTCTATGACGTGCCTTACCCTTGGCACAAGGGAGGCATTGAGCAGATATTCAGCACCGAGGCAGAGGCACTGGCGAAGGATAACGAGGTACACTTCTTCACGCTGAGATGGCCCGGCATGGAAAAGGAGTTCGTTCATGCAGGAGTCAGATATCACGCGTTCGGGAAGGCAAGGGAGGAGAACGTCTATAGGCACGGCAGGCGCTCGATAAGGGAGGCTCTGATTTATTCCGTATTCATACTGAATCTATTTAAGTACAGGTTCGACGTGGTGATAACGGAAATGTTCCCCGTGCTTCACCTGCCGATGATACGGGCGTACTGCAGGGCAACCGGGTGTAGGCTGATCATCAGGGTTGCTGAGCTCTGGGGCAATGAGTATTGGAAGGATTATGTAGGGAATAGGATAGGACCCATAGCGTACTCTTATTCAAGCGCAGCTATACGCTCTGGAAGTGCATTCTATATTACTCTATCAAGCGCGAGCAGGAATAAGCTGGCAGAGTTCGGGATAGAGAAGAAGAGGATAAGGGTATTCTCCCCAGTGATAGACAACGAGGCGGTGGAGAGGATCAGGGGAGAGGAGATAAGCAAGGAGAGGCAGGTTATATTCTCAGGACGTTTCATAAAGGAGAAGGGGCTGGAGAGATGGATCGATGCCGTTTCCAGTGCTATCAAGATCGATCCGAGGATAAGAGGAGTTATAGTAGGCAGCGGAATAGAGGAAAGGAGGATACGCAAGGAGATCGAGGGAAGAGGTATGGAAAAAAAGATCGAGATCCGCCCGTTCTACAAGGACAAGCTTGAGCTCTATAGGGAGATAGCGAGATCCGATGCGATGCTGCACATGTCAGAAAGGGAGGGACTGGGAATAATAGCGCTTGAGAGCATAGCGCTGGGCACAGCAGTCATCATTCCAGACTACAGCCCGGTACCGGAGGAGGTTAAGGAGATGTGCATAGTGGAGAGCGAGGAAAGGATACCTGAGAGGATAGCGGAGATGGCCCTGAAAGGCGGAAGTGCGCGTCTTCGCAAAAATAATCTGGGGCTCTTCTCCATATCTAAGATAGACGAGTTCTACATGGCACTGTTCTCGCACATGGGCATAGAGCGAGGCTAGCCGTAGTATTCAACGAGCTTGCGTATCCCATCATCAAGGCTATTTTTTGCCTTGAAGCCAAGGGTTTTCTCGGCTTTGCCGGTGTCAGCCATGGTGCGCATTACGTAATTGCTCATGTCGGCACTGATGTACTTCGGCTTTGTATCTACGCCCATGGCCGTGCCGAGCTTCGAGACGAGCTCGTTGAGCGAGAAGCTCTTCCCGGTGCCTGCGTTGAATATGTCGAAACCGTTAGTTCCTGCCGCCTTTATGAATGCATCGACTATGTCATCGACATAGGTGAAATCGCGGGTCTGGCTTCCGTCGCCGTATACAACAGGACTCTCGCCTTTCTTCATGGACCAGATAAACTGGCTTACTAGGTTCGCGTATCCTTTCTTGCTTTCTTCGTGAGGGCCGTACACGGAGAATAGGCGAAGGCCGATGGCGTCCATGCCGTAAAGACCGTGGTAAAGTTCCGCAAGCCTCTCGACGGTTATCCTGGCCTCGGTGTAAAAGTCCGTGACCTTCAGCTGCTGGCTCTCCGTGTAAGGGGTCTGATTGCCGTTGTAGACCGATGAGGTGGATGCGAAGACAACCCTTGCACCGGATTTCATTGCGAATCTGTAGACGCCGATCGCGCCGCGAACGACCTCGCTGACAAGGTAATTGTCCTCTTTGTACATCGGCGATGACGATGGCATGCCGAGATGGAATATTATGTCGGGCTTTATGCCCGCTTTCTCTATGTCCGCGGAGTCGGCCTTCACGAGCCTGACAGCGCCTTTTCCCGCTGAGTTCTCAAGATTGGCCTCGCTGCCGGTGTGCATGTTGTCAATGGCCACAACCTCGTTATCCTTCGCAAGGACAGCCGCAAGGTTGGAGCCTATGAAGCCTGCACCTCCAGTGATTATGATTCTCTTGCCCTTGATCTCCATCCTATTACCTTACCATTATTTGTTGCTTCGCGTATTTATTACTTGGGGTGGGCCGCGGAGGTCCTGACCTCTTTTGTATGTCAGGTCAAGGAACTGCGCTTGCACTTACGGAATCGGAGAACGGTAATGGCGGGTGCGCATGATTTAAAAAAGATGCGCACGCAGTCGGCACCCGCCCTTCTTTCGGCATGATGAAGGGGTTTTTATATTTTGGTGCCTTAACACCAAAGGTAGTGTTTTTAACCGTATTAAAACACTATATATTGTAGTGGGATTGGCATGGATGGTGTGGAAGGGAAATGGGAAATTTTTGAGACGGTCAAGAAGAGGGACGGCAAGATTGTGGAGTTTAACCAGGGGAAGATCGCCATAGCCATAAAGAGGGCGATAATGGCTACGCGCGGAAGCACGGATAGCGTTGACGTGAATGCGCTGACCGACCACGTGATGAGCGGCATAGCGGTAAGGTACTCTGGATACAAGACCCCTGACGTAGAGGGCATACAGGACATCGTTGAGAGGACCCTAATGGAGTTTGGCCTGTACGATGTTGCCAGGGCGTACATACTTTACAGGGAGAGACACAGGGAGATAAGGGAAGCGAAGAAGAAGGATATACTGAAGAGAATAGAGAACGGAGAGATAAGGACCATAAAGAGGAATGGAGACACGGAGGCCTTCAGCGAGGAGAAGCTTAGGCGCTACCTGGACCGCGCATGCGCAGGGTACGAAGGGGTCATCAGGACAGAGGAACTGCTCAGGGAATGCGAGTATGGAGTTTACGACGGCATTAAGACATCCGAAATAGGAAAGCTGGCGATAATGTCAGCAAGGGCTCTCATAGAGCTGGATCCCGGTGCCTACTCGGTAGTGACGTCAAGGCTCTTTCTCTCTACGCTTTACAAGGAGGCGCTTGCGGGCGATTTCTCTTCTGGAAATGTTGAGAAGGCATACTCGGAGGCGTTCTCAAAATCGATAAGAAAGGGCGTCGAGCAGGGAAGCCTGTCCGAGGAGATGCTCTCCTTCGATCTTGGCGCGCTATCCGGCAGGCTCAGGATGGAACGGGACGAACTGATAGCCTACAGGGGCCTTCAGACGCTTTATGATAGATATTTTGTCAGGGACAGATCGGTGGGGGTGCCGCTTGAGACGCCACAGTTCTTCTGGATGAGGGTAGCGATGGGCCTCGCACTTAGGGAGAAAGAGAAGGAGGCGAAGGCTGCAGAGTTCTATGAAGTACTGTCCACGCTAAGGTTTGTATGCTCGACTCCGACGCTATTCCACTCCGGAACGCCTCACCCGCAGCTTAGCTCATGCTACCTCACAACAGTGGAGGATTCGCTGGACCACATCTTCAAGAGCATAGCAGACAATGCGCAGCTCTCGAAGTGGTCTGGAGGCCTCGGCAATGACTGGAGCAGCGTAAGGGCAACCGGTTCCCTTATCAAGAGCACTAACGTAGAGAGTCAGGGTGTCATACCATTCCTAAAAATAGCAAACGATACCACAGTAGCGATAAACAGGAGCGGGAAAAGGAGAGGGGCGACATGCGCCTATCTCGAGACATGGCATATGGACATTGAGGATTTCATAGACCTGAGGAGAAGCACAGGTGATGAGAGAAGGCGGACACAGGATATGGATACAGCAAACTGGATACCTGATCTTTTCATGAAAAGGGTCATTGCAGATAAGGAGTGGACGCTGTTCTCCCCCAATGACGTGTCCGATCTGCACGACCTGTACGGCAAGGCCTTCGAGAAGAGATATGAGGAGTATGAGAGGATGGCAAGGGACGGCAAGATTCCGATGTTCAAGGTGGTGAAAGCTGCCGCACTCTGGAAGAAAATGATAACATCGCTGTTTGAAACAGGACACCCATGGATGGTATTCAAAGACCCTGCAAACGTGCGCAGCCCGCAGGACCATGTAGGAGTTGTTCACAGCTCCAACCTTTGCACAGAGATAACGCTGAACACATCGAAGGAAGAGACCGCAGTATGCAACCTCGGATCGGTGAACCTCGCAAAGCACGTCAATGGAGGAAGGCTTGATACCGAGCTCCTCAGGGAAACAGTGACAATCGCGATGCGCATGCTTGACAACGTGATAGACATAAACTTCTACCCGACAAAAGAGGCAGAAAGCTCGAACATGAAGCACAGGCCCGTTGGGCTTGGACTGATGGGCTACCAGGATGCGCTTTACATGCTGAACATAAATTTCGACTCTGATGAAGCGGTGAAGTTTGCAGATGAGAGCATGGAGGCGATAGCTTACAATGCCATACTTGCGTCATCTGCGCTTGCGGCGGAGAGAGGAAAGTACCAGACGTTCAAGGGCTCGAAGTGGGACAGGGGCATAATGCCTGCGGATACCCTTGGGATGCTCGCTGAAGAGAGGGGCATGGATATAGATGTTTCAAGGCAGGGTAGATTAGACTGGGATGTAGTAAGGACGTCGATAAAGGAGCATGGCATGAGGAACTCGAACTGCCTCGCTCTTGCACCAACAGCCACCATCTCGAACATAGCAGGATGCTTCCCGACAATAGAGCCGATATACAAAAACCTGTACGTCAAGTCCAACATGAGCGGCGAATTCACAGTGGTGAACCAGTTCCTCGTTGAGGATCTCAAGGCGCTCGGACTCTGGAGCAGGACCATGCTCGAGAAGATAAAGGAGAATGACGGCAACATACAGCACATAGAGAGCATACCTAAGAGCGTGAAGGACAAGTACAAGGAAGCGTTCGAGGTGGATCCGGAGTGGATGATCAAGGCCGCCGCGCACCGCGGGAAGTGGATAGACCAGAGCCAGTCGCTCAACATATTCACTGCGACGAACTCAGGGAAGAAGCTCTCAGATATATACATATACGCGTGGAGGATGGGCCTTAAGAGCACATATTACCTGAGGACCATTGCCGCTTCGACAGTGGAGAAGAGCACGCTGGAGATAACGAACAGGGTCAACCCTGTGAGTGTTGAAGCGCAGCCGCAGCAGATTCAGGTGCAGATCGTTGGGCCCGTGGAACCGCAGGTGAGCGCTGAGGAGAAGGGCTCGGTCCTGGTGCAGACGGCCGAGAATGTCCTTCCGGTAGCAGATGCACCTCTTGGGCAGCAGGCAGCAGCCTGCAAGATAGGACGGGATCTGAAAGATGGTGAAGAATGCGAGGCCTGCCAGTAAAAATTAGCGCTGCTTGGTGTTTTGATGAAAACAATACTGAACGCATCTGAAGTAGATCCGAACAAGATTCTGCCGATAAAGTATGAATGGGCAAGACAGCATTACAAGACTGGCGTTTCTAACAACTGGGTGCCTGAAGAGATACCGATGCAGCAGGACATAGAGTTGTGGAAGAAGAAGGACGGCTTGACAGAAGATGAGAGGAGGATGATACTCTGGAATCTGGGTTTTTTCTCCACCGCAGAGAGCCTCACGGCAAACAACATAGTGCTCTCAATATACAGGCATATCACGAATCCCGAAGCCAGGCAGTATCTCTTAAGGCAGGCGTATGAGGAGGCAGTTCACACGGAGATGTTCATATACTGCTGCGACTCCCTCGGCCTTGATCCGGAGGAAATATACAATATGTACATGACGATACCTTCGATAAAGGCGAAGGACGATTTCGTGATAGGGATGACGAAATCGATACTTGACCTTAACTTCGCCACGAAGACCACCGAGGACATACAGAGATTCGTTTATGACCTCGTAGGCTATTATGTGATAATGGAGGGCATATTCTTCTATGCCGGATTCGCGATGATGCTCTCTATGCTTAGGAGCAATAAGATGATAGGAGTTGGTGAGCAGTTCCAGTACGTGCTAAGGGACGAAACGATACATCTCGCATACGGAGTAGACTTGATAAACACGATAGTGCAGGAGTTTCCAGAGATATGGACGGATGAATTCAAGAAAAGTATAGCGGATAACATAAGGAGAGGCGTTGACCTTGAGCTTGCTTACGCCAAGGATGCCCTCCCAAAGGGCATATTGGGCATAAATGCGGATAACGTGAGCGAGTATGTGAAGTATATAGCGGATAGAAGGCTGGAGAAAATAAACCTCCAGAAAGCGTACAATGCAGAGAATCCATTCCCTTGGATGAGCGAGATAATGGACTTAAGGAAGGAGAAGAATTTCTTCGAGACGCGAGTTACTGAGTACAAGAACAGGGGGGAGCTGAGCTGGGAGTGAAGATCGCCAATCACTTCCTGCTTTTTCTTGATCGCCTTCCGGCCTTTCCCGCCTTCGCTTTTCCTGGATCGGCTTAATTCTGCCTGCCGAGATAGAAATAGAGAAGCGCAAGATCTATGAGCAGTATAATGTATAGAAGCGAGGAACTGTTGTCGCCTATCACTATCATGAGGTTTGCAGCAGCGAAGGAATTCACGCCTATGCCGTATAGAAGCGTTCCGAGTATCGGCGCACTGCACCCGCAGCTGGAGAAGATGCTTCCTGCAAAGGCGGAACCTACACTCAGGACTCCGCAGGAGGCACCTGCGCGCCGAGGCCTGAAAGCGGAGAATACTGCATGCATGCTGACAGCCAGAAGAAGCGCCGAAGTAAGTGAAATTCCGTACATGAGGTATGCAGGTGTCGCAGGAAGGAAGATCCCGTGACTGCTTGCTGTTATTACCGTCCTGAAAAGGTAGTAGTAAAGGATAGCTCCTGCGAGTGAAACTCCGAGGTAGACAGGATTCGTGAAAACTTCCCTGAAGGCCTGCGCCCTCTTTTTTATGGCGTTATGCATTGCTTATCACTGCGTCTAGGATGCACAGACAGAAATCAGGAACGGTCATGTGCAGGCCTCAGTAGCCGTTTGCCTTCTCTATTGCCTGTATTGCAGGAAGATGGCATATTGGCGCTGTGTTGTTCAGAGAGCTGCATGTCATCGCTATGTAAAGATCAGCCGCTGCGTACTCAGACCATGAGAACTGATCGTTGAAGCTGTGCAGCTGGCTTATGACATCGCCGTGGGTCATGTACGTTAGTGGGATTGTGGATGTCCTGGGAGTCGAGTTGCCGAAGTCCTGGGCATCCGCCCCAAGGACAGTGTCTGAACCCCATATTGTGTATGGTGTCCCGAACTGGCTCGGGTTTGTTATTGTGCTGAGCGCGAAGGAGAACGCATCCTCAAACGGAACATTTCCTGTTGCATTCACCTCGCTCTGCATCGTGCTGAATGTCTGTAGATTGAAGCCACGAGTTATCGGAGAGGTATCTTCTATGGCTATGAAATTTATGTAGTTGCTCTGGTAGAATGAGCCAAGGTCAATGGCAGACTGGTTGTAATGCGCCGGAGACCAGTAAAGCGTGGGGAGGTCGTAATCGCCGAATGAACTATAGCCTTTGTAGAGAGTCGTGAAGTTTCCGAAGCGCGATAGCGCAAGTGCCATCGCCCATCTGTTCTCGCCGCAGAATACACAGGTTATAGATCCGAAGTATATGACTGATGGCTTGCCGTTAAGCATGAAAGGCGGCACCTTGCTTACGCTTGCGCCTACGCTGTTGTTAAGGGTATGGTTCAGATACATTTCCCCCGCTGTCTCGAAATACGAGTCCGGAGCATTGTTGAATACAGAAAGCTCGCTCTGGTTAAGTGGAGAGTTTATCCCGGTGAGCCTGCTCCCGAAAGATTGGTTAGCCGTTATGACGGGATCCGAACTCAAGGAGTGAGGAGGGGTGATCAGCTGCCCGGATATGTTGTATTGACGCAGTTGTGCCTGCGTGCTCGTGTTCGTAGTGTTACCCTGCACGTACACAACCGAGGTATGTGCAGAAGACAGAGTGGAAAAGAATATAGCGAACACCGCGACAGTGACTGCGATTATTGCTATGCCTATTGAAACGTAGGATACCGCAGCAAGGCCCTGCAGTTCAGCATCGATGTTTCTCTTCATGGATTTTGCAGGCATTGTTGCACCATTACGGAATGGGCTTAACAGCTATATAAACCTTCGCAGAATAGGATTCATCATCCGTTCTGGATGGCGTGTTAAACTCGCTCGGTCTCGTCTATCCTTTGCGCTGCTGGGCGGCGGGCTTTGCAGCGCATGCTACTTGAGGGCATTAGATAAACAGGGGAATGAAGAAATGCTGTAAGCTGGCAACGTGGTTTTCGCACTCATGTATTTATATGTTAGATGAGAAAGGCAAGTATGATGGAGGAAATGAAGTGGAGGGTTCTCGGAAGGAGGGCTATTCTAGAATCTGAATTCCTTAACGTATACTCCGAAACAGTCGAGCTGCCTAACGGCACAGTGATAGGCGATTATACCATTGTGGAAAAGAGGGATGCTGTTGTGGTAGTGGCGACTACTGGATCAGGGGAGTTTCTTGCGCTCAGGGAATACAAGCACGGCGCCAAGGATTTCCAGCTGACATTCCCGGCAGGATGCATTGAAAAGGGAGAGGATCCCATATCAACGGCAAAAAGAGAGCTCATGGAAGAGACGGGCTATGCCTCTGACTCGTTTAGCATGCTCGGGATGATGACAGGATACTCATCCAAGGATACCCATAGAATATACGCGGTGATGGCGAAGAATGTAGCCCGGGCAGGCGAACCCCGCAGGGAGAGCACCGAGAGCATATCAGAGGTAAGGCTCGTTACTGCAGACGGACTAAGAGAAGAGATAAGGAAGGGCCTCTGGAGGGATAGTGCTTCGCTTGGCGCACTTATGCTCTCGGGATTTAAGGGATAGTTCTGGAAATGGTGTTTGTATGCAGCAGACAACCCAGATGGCGCAGTATGAAAGAGCAGGGGTTATTCCGGCATTCTCGGATGCGCACTGCCATCTCGAGCTGTTTGATAACGTAAAGAAAACGATCGTAGATGCTAGGAATAGCGGGGTAGGCATAATCATTACAGCCGGAGGCAGCAAGGAGAGGAACCTGATGACATTGGACATACTGAAAGGCAACGATGTCTTCGGAGTCGTAGGCATAGATCCCGAGAGTGCAGGCAGGGAGCGTGCATTTATAGACGACATAACGGAGATCGTCAAGACCAGCAACAGGATGATAGGCATAGGTGAGATAGGATTGGATTCCACCGTACTAGGCAGGTCGGACATACACGAGCAGCGGTTTGCCTTTGAGAAACAGATAGACATAGCCATGGAACTGGATATTCCAGTAGTTATACACGCAAGACGTGCACTGAAGGAGGTCGCGGAGATACTCGAGAGAAAAGGAGTGAGGAGGGCCGTCTTCCATTATTTTGAGGGGAACGAAGAGCAGGCGAAGGATCTCTCGAAGAAAGGATACCTTATATCCATACCCCCCATAAGCTCTGGGAGAATCAAAAAGGTTATAAATGTCACAGATATAAATAATCTGGTAGCAGAGACAGACTCGCCTGTCGTAGGCAAAACCCCATCCGATGCGATAGGGGTCATAGAGGAGATAGCGAGGATAAAGAATGTTGAATCGGCGGATGCCGCCGAAATAATAATGGAAAATATTAAGAATTATTTTTACATATGATATTTAGGCTGGGCCCGTAGCTCAGTTTGGATAGAGTGGCAGCCTTCTAAGCTGATGGTCGCGGGTTCAAATAAATTCTTAAAAAATTTTGGGATTCCCGCCGGGCCCGTAATTTGCAGATGAGTTAAATGGCAGACGATAAAAAACAGGAGGAGCTGATAACGCAGGTGAAACAGCAGATAGAGATGTTGCTTAACGACAATAGTGTGCCACGCAACGTCAAGACGGCGCTGGATGACGCAAAGAAGGCCCTGGGACAGGAGGGCAGTTATTCGGTGAGGTCCTCGACTGCAACGTACAAGGTTGACGAGGTAAGCAACGATATAAACCTGCCGCCTTACGCAAGGACAGTAATATGGAACATACTGAGCCTTCTGGAGTCTGTCAAAGATTAAGAATCCTCCCGCGAATGCTCTAAGAGAGAAGCAGCAGGTTGTGTTCCTTTAGAGCATTTGCTCTCTGTCGTACGTTTAAGCACTTGAACTGGTGAATAGATTCAGTTTCTGAATTAGAGATAGAATTGGATACTCGTTTTGTTTGATCTTTATCAGTGATTGATAGGTGAAACCGATGGTTAACGTTATAGCAAGCAGAAAGGAAGATACGGGTATTCAGACTGCACTTCAGGGAATGCTTAGGAGAAGCATTTCGGGAATTTTGATTACAACCACAGTAGTTTCTGCGTCTTCTTTGGCAGGCTGCGGCAAACGGGATTATGTGAAACCTATTGAGGGAAGTGTTGCCGCAGGAAAGCTCGGACCCACTGAGTCGGTTTTGCCGCTTCTGTTGACTTCGTCGCAGTATGCGGCGAAGGGAAACCCGAAGACTCCGGTGTTTGTAGAAGAGAAGATAGAGCAAGTTTCCACTGATGCGAAGTCACATGTAGGGATAGCAATAACAGCAACAGTAGAGAAAGGCAGTCCCAAGCCCGCAGATGTTAGCATCGGCAGCGGGATCGTAGTTCCAGCTATAGCTTCCGGAATTATAGACTCCGGATCGATGGGAGTACAGGTTAGTGGCAAGAGCTACACTGTGGCGCGCATGGAAATAATAAATGCAAAGGGTGAGGGGGTTTTCATATTAGCCCCAGATGCCGTTATGCTTGCTGCGGAAGGTAGCACGGTTTCGGTAGGGCAGCCCGTTGCGGTGATAAAAGAGAGCACAGCTTTTGATGAATTCGCTTCTGCAGTGTACAGGACAGGTGCGGGAATCACTCTTACTGATGTTGCCCTTATTATTGTCTCGATAGGCGCGAATATTAAGAACCCGAATCCAGCACAATCCGCAGCGGCGCTTGGGCGCATACTGTACATGGACGGGGGCTATGCAGGAGTTTTTCCAAGCGATATAATACCACCTATGGAGGTAGTCAGCATCAGATAAGGGTATTGATTGGAGGAATGCCTTCAAGATTTACAGCATGGACAATGATACGTAGCGCTTGTTGTTGCCGATTCCAGCCATAACCAGCGCAATCATCCCCTAATGTTCCACCAGATAGTGCCGTGTTCTGTATCCTCTATCCCCAACTTGTACTCTCTTCCAAGCCTCTCCCTGATACCGTCAGACTCCGAGTATTTCCCAGCTCTCCTCAGTTCTTCCCTCTCCACGAGCAGTTTGACCGCCCCTTCGGGTATGGTTTTTTTGTATGAGCCGTCAGTAAGTATGCCTATCACTCCGGCGAGCCTTAGGACAGTGTTTATAATCCCATCCTTCGCTTCCTTTCCGACAGGCTCCCCGGAATCGGCGAGCTTTCTAAGGCCTGCCATAGCGGTTGTGAGCGAGGATATCGCAAGGGGAGTATTGAAATCGTCGTTCATGGCGGAGATGAACTCACTTTCAAGGATTCCGGAGATCTTGCTTAGCTCAGCGTCTGCAGTTGAACCTTCTGATTGCAAAACATTGTAGAATAGCGTTAATGAGGAGTAGAAGTAGTTGAGCTTCCTTTCGGCGTCGTAGAGCAGCCTCTCGGAGTAGCTTATCTCCTTCCTATAATGCGTTGATGCAACAAAGAGCCTTATGGCTTCGCCGGAGTGTTTTATTAGAGACTCGCGGATTGTGACAAAATTCTTCAGGCTCTTGCTCATCTTCTCTCCCTTTATGCTGAGAATTCCGGAGTGAAGCCAGTACTTGACAAATGGCACCTTGCCGAATGCTGCTTCCGCCTGCGCTATCTCGTTCGTATGATGCGGGAAGAGCAGTTCTATCGCGCCGCCGTGCACATCGTACTGCTCGCCGAAGATTGCATACGTCATCGCTGTGTCCTCTATGTGCCAGCCTGGCCTCCCTGCAAGCGTCATTTCTTCCCCCCCTCGTGCGAGCGTTATCTCCCAGCTGGGTTCTCCTGGCTTCGCTCCTTTCCAGAGAGCGAAGTCGTACGGATTCCTTTTGTCCTTATTTACATCTATCCTGTGCTTCTCTAGCTCCTCTATCCTCATTCCCGAGATTTTCGTGTAATCCTTGAACTTCGACACGTCGTAATACACGTCCGAACCGACGATGTACGCGTAGCCTTTGTCGAGCAGTAGCTGTATCTGCTTTTTGATCGAATCCATGTAATCGTGGGATCGGGGATACATGTCAATGCTCCCCTTCACGTCAAGTCTTTCCATGTCCTCAAGGAGGCGCTTCTCGTAACTCCTTGCAAGTGAGATCGGATCCTCGCCACGCTCCTTTGCCCTCGCTATGATCTTATCATCGACATCCGTTATGTTCTGGACGTATGTGAGTTTGTAGCCAAGGAAGCGCAGCCATCTTGCGATTATGTCGAAATCTATGTATGATTTCGCGTGCCCAAGATGTGCGTCGTCATATACGGTCTGGCCGCATACGAACATGCGCACCTTGTTTCCATCCAGAGGTATGAACTCCTCGTTTTTCCTGGAGAGGGTGTTGTAGACAAAAAGCCTTGAGCCATTCATTTAAAGCACAGGATTACACTATGGTCTGGTTCACTATTATGCCGGGGGTCTGTATTGGGGTCCTGCTCAGGTAAAAGCCGCCTATGGCAAGGTAGTCAAGGTTCTGGTAGCCGCGCGTGCCGCTCTCTATCAGGCCGTCGACAACCTTTATGCTGACGTTCTGACATAGCAGTGTAGTGAGAGGTATACTGGCATTCACAAAGGTTGTAAACGGATCGAGGTTGTTCGAAGCCGCGTATGTGTTATAGTGTGTTATTATGAAAGGCTTGCCGCCGTTGAGTATCTCCACGTATATGAGATTGTTTCGGGGCGAGATTATCTTGAAGTTGAGGTAAGGCTGCACAACGTTGAATTCGGATGAAGTGAGATTGCCCGACACCAGAGCGCGACCGCCATAGTAAGTTGTTGCAACGAATGTACCAGGATATCCCTTCCATGTGCTGTTGTAGTAGTTGCCGATCTTGTTCGCACGGGTGAGATTGAACGGCGCATCTCCAAAGCCCAGACCCGTCACGTTCCATCCCTCGTACGTGCCCGTGCTGAAGTTGCCATTGAAGACAATGACGTTTGCTGTGCCAGTCACGCAGCTGTGCGTTATACCACCTAGACCGCCGCCTCCGGAGTAAGGTATCGTACTGACATTGCTGAGTATCGAATTTATTGAAGTAGTTGATATTGTAAATACACCCTTGGGCTTGCCATGGAAGCTCACAAGGAAGAATGCTATTACTAGCACTGCCAGTACTGCCAAAAAGGCCAGGAGCTGCTTGTTCATTTTCTCAGGATATTGATTGCGATTCATAATTAAATAGCTTTTCGTTGCTTGCCTTTCCTTGCGCGAGGATATCAAGAAAGTATATAAAGCTGAACGTAGCAAAGTAATAGGAGTCCATCACTTTAAGGCATTGGACGGCATCATGGTGTTTATCTGGGAAGCATACCTAGGAAGTGGAAGAAAAAGGGAAGAATGCGCTGGAAATGGGTAAAGAAGAGAAGGAAGAGAATAAAGAGGGCGCAGAAGAGAAGAGTAGGAGAACTCTGAAATGCGCGGGAGCCACAGCTCCCCTGCTTTTCACAGCTACTTCATTCTCCGGTTTTTGTTTTTGGAAAGCCTTGCGGCTAACAGCGGAAGCAAAGCTGCTATTATGAGGAGCACCGTCGAGACTGCCACCATTATCCTAAAGCCGTAGATAAACGAATCGGCTATCGCCTGCGGGAAGAATGCAAGGCTGGTTATCTTCTTAAGTGCGCTTTGTGGTATCTGGGAATATATCCCATGCGGAAGACCGGCAAGTATTGAAGACATTGGATTGTAACCGAGCATTGCAGAAAGCAGCGCTTCGGACTCAGGTATCCTGGTCATTCCCGCTATTGCAGTCTGAGGAACCCCCGCAGCGCTCAGAGCCGAGTTCAGAGAACTGTGGAGGGTGGTGCCCATGCCGAGCAGGATTATGGCAAGGTAGAGGCTAAAACTCGTCGACATTGCTATGTTTGAAACAACGCTTCGGATACCAGATCCCATGCTGCGGTTCTTTTTGCCCAGCGTGCCCATTATGTTTGCCGTGTTGGGCGAAGAGAATAGGCCCAGGCCCATACCTATTATGAATAATGACGGGGAGAACCATACGTAGGAGAAATTGTAAGGCTGGAAGTACAGGGTAGCAAAGCCTAGTGCGGCTATCAGCAGGCCTGACACAACGAATAGATCACTGCCGTACTCGTCCGAGAGGTATCCGCTGACAGGACCGAAGACGAAGAATGCGAGAAGAAATGGCAGCGTGTAGACGCTTGACCAAAAAGGAGCCGAAGCATAGGAGTAGTCGTGCAGCGGGAGCCAGACTGCCTGGAACAGTAGTATAAGTATGAACGCAAGGCCCTGTCTTGCAAGCGAGCTTATAAACAGCGAAAAGTTTCCTGAAGAGAATTTTGATACTCTGAAGAGTCCGAGGTCCATCATCGGATTTTTTGAACGCCTCTCCGCACGCAGAAAGAGGACAAACGAGGCTATGGAAAGGATGAAAGACAGCAGTACCAAAGGATTTAGCCAGCCTTCCTGGGCTCCCCTGTAGGATCTCACACCGTAAGTGATGCCCAAGAGGAGGAAGATTACAAATGAGAAGAAGGTGGCATTGCCCTTCCAATCGATGCCTACTTTCTGCCGCGGCATACCGCGTATGCGTACCGAGAGAAGAAGCCCGATTACCCCTATAGGCACGTTGATCAGGAAGATCAGCCTCCAGTTTATCGATGCGAGTATTCCACCCAGAAGCAGACCGAAGACTGTCCCAGCTATAGTCGAGGTCTGGTTAAGTCCCATCGCCTTGCCTATCTCTTTCTTAGGGAAATAGTCGGCAAGCATCGCCGGGCCGTTGACAGCGAGAAGCGCACCGCCTATTGCCTGAACCATCCTGCCCAGTATCAGGGCCAGAATCGCAGAGGTACCTCCAGTATAAACAAGGCCGAGGGCGAAGGAGCTCAGTATGAATATTACGTACCCAAGTTTGTAAAGCCTTACCCTACCGTACATGTCAGAGAGCTTGCCAAATGTTACCACGGTTGTTGCAGATATTATACCGTATCCAGAGATCAGCCATAAAACGTATGGAGCGGCATCCTTCTGGAAAGGGAGGAAGTTGAGGCCCAGGAATATCGCAGGCAGGGCTACCAATATCATGCTGAGGTTCATTGTGTTTAACAGAGTTGAGATTGTGGTGTTTGCCAGTATCTCCCATTTGCCCTTCAACCGATCACGCCGTAACATCCTCCCACCCGCAAGCGGCGTAGGCTTCTTCTGCATTCATGCAATCACTGCATCCTGAAAAGGATGTGTTTTATCAGTTCTCAGTTCTTCGAGAACTGCCTCCTGCTGAGGTCTTACATTCTCTCCCTGAGCGTGACTTTCCCTCTGTCCGAGGGTAGTTGCCATATGCAATATATTTATCGATGCGTTTATGTCTCTGTCCTTTGACATTCCGCATCTCTGGCAGTTATATGTCCTTTCGGAAAGTGGCATGTCCTGTATGTTGCCACAATTACTGCATGTCTTTGAGGTATTTCTTGCATCCACCTTTTCTACTCTCGAACCAGCACTTTCAGCCTTGTATGAGCGCAGTTGGATGAATCTATTCCATGAAGCGTTATGAATCGCACCTGCGAGCCTGTGATTCTTTACCATATTCTGAATTTGAAGGTCTTCAACTGCAAATGAGGTGTATCCTGAGATTACCAGTGTTTTTGACAACTTGTGCAGATAGTCATCTGACTGGTTTGTTATGTGTTCGTATGTCTTCTGGAGACCTGCCTTCGCCTTCTCCCGCCTCTTTGAACCCTTATCTCTTCTTGCAACTCTTTTCTGCCAGAGGGTAATCCTCCTTTTCTTTTGCTGCATAAACTTCGGCTTCTCTACCTTTGTTCCGTCAGAAAGTGCGATGAATGAATTTAGCCCCAGGTCTATTCCTACTGGATTTGAATTTTCCACTTCTGGAATCTTGATTTCAGTTATCGCAGTGAAGATTGCATAATATTTATCAGCATCCTTCTTGATTGAAAGCGTCTTGATTTTGCCTTCGGTTGTTCTGCGCATTTCTATTGGCATAGACCCTATTCTCGAAACTCTGAGTCTTCCTTTATGAATTGAGAAAGAACCGTTGTCCTGTGGATAAGTCATTGACTTGTATCTGTCTCTTGACCTGAATCTTGGAAATCCTGCCTTCTTCTTCCTTTCCTTGATTCTCCTGAAGAAGTTCTGATACGCCTTGAGAAGCCTGTATTCTATCTCGCATCTTGTCTGCGAATACAGTTTCAGGT
>JAKATZ010000027.1 GCA_021827925.1 Microcaldota archaeon
ACCTGTTCCTAGAACCAAAAGAAGCAGAGGATGTGGGCGAGGAATACAGGAGCGGAAGGCTGCTCAGTGGCGAACTGAAGGATATGCTCTGCGAGAAGATGCTCGAGAGGATAGGCAGGTTAAAGAAAAACTACGGAAGAATAGGTAAGAAGGAGCTTTCCGCTTCAATACTGAGGAACGACGACATTGACCTAGAAGGACTTCTGGACAAATATGAGATTCTAGGATAGGTTTGCTTGCCGTGAGCGCCCTATCCTTATCATTTCGGCCAGGTCGTCCTCCAATTGCTTCTTTGGGATGCCTGACCAATGATTCACTTCCTTTGCGAATATGCTTATGCTCTCTTGATTCTCCTCGCCTCCAAGGTCGTTGATGAAAAGGGAGTAAACTTTGTCAAATTCATCCAGCAGCCCTTCTGGATACCTGTCTATATGGCTGTTTTCAATGGCGCTTTTCCTCCTAATCAGCCTCGCCATAGGGTCCATGCTCAGCTGCGCATCTATCCTATCGGCCAGCCATTGATCCGTATCGCTCTGCTTTGCCTCGCTCAACGAGTCTGCCTTCATCTTTTCCTTTACCGCATTTATTATCGCAGAATGGACTTCTTCTTTCCTCGCGTAATTCCGGGCGTTTTCCATCCCCATAGCGTGTGCATTCATCAAGCGCTCCAGCAGCTCTTTTTCGCCCATTTGGTCCCTGAGCGCCGCCGCCAAAACACCCCAATCCTTGCTTATCAGCGAGCTTATAGAGCCATATTTCTTCTCTATAAGCCAGTATATGTCCTCCGTGTGCTTCGCTACTTCCACCACACTCTTTGCGCTCTTGTCCGACTCTATGTCTTTTATGGCATTGAGCTTCAGTGAGATGAGCAGTGGCGGGCTTACTACCTTTATCGTACCGTTCAGGAATTCGCTTTCCACCAGGGTTATCATGTCGCTGTCTGTTATTATTCTTCCCTTATCGGCAAATCCAGGCAGACTGCCTTCTCCTCCTGTCGTATTGATGTCTATTTTTATGACAATGTCCTTGTTGTCGCCGGAAGAGAACTGCCTCTCGAAATGCCCCCTATCGCAACCGTTGTGCGCATTGCTCGACTTCCAGCCAAGGAGGTATAGCCTGTTTATATTCCGGTCGTCTAGGCCTCCGGCGACCAGAAAGTCGACATCGTTTGTCTTCCTAGTTTCAAAACCGCATTGCGCGTTCACGGCCCGGCCGCCTATCAGCACTACATTGCCTTTGCCGAACACCTTTTCGAGGTCGGTATAGCCCTGCACCACCGCAGTAACGGGCAGATTGTAATCTTTTTTATCATCAAGCAATCTCAGCGTCTTTGTTGCCATTTTCCCATCCACCTATGCAATAGATTAACGCTTGAAGAGATATTAAAGCGTTTCGTAGCATTAAAAAACTATATATATCTGGATGGACGATTAACGCTCTATGGAAAATAAGAATGAGGCATACATATCCGTAGATGTTGAAGCTTCCGGGCCAATACCTGGAATTTACAGCATGCTCTCTATAGGCGCTACAGTGGTGTTTGATACTAGCAAGACGTTCTACGCCGAGCTGAAGCCCATCAACAACAATTTCATAGTTGATGCAATCAGGGTAGCAAACCTTTCTATGAGAGAATTGCTGATCAAGGGTTCGGATCCGGAAGAGGTCATGGCAAGCTTTTCTGAATGGGTAAAGAATGCCAGTGGCAACGCGAGACCTGTTTTTGTCTCTTTTGGAAACTTTGATTGGATGTACACCAAATGGTATCTGGAGAGGTTCGGCTACGGCAATCTTTTCGGCATAAATGGGATAGACATCAAATCGTACTACATGGGCATGGATAATACTAGGTGGTCCGATACAACAAAGGTCAGAATGCCGGTAGATCTCAAGCCTGAAGTCAAGCACACTCACAATGCTCTCCAAGACGCAATAGAACAGGCGAAACTGTTCGAGAACATGCTGCGCACCAACCAGGATAGGCATCACCAACAGCAGGGTTTGGGGACCAAGTTGAAGAGATTCTGAGCGCAGCGCTACCTGTCTGCAGGATGCGACCGGCCTTACACGAGCAATCGTTTTAATAATCTATACTTTGAAGTACGTAGTGGTGCATAATTATGCCCACAAAAACCGATCAAAAGACCAATAAGACAGGCATAGATAAATCCTATTTTATTATTACATACCTATTCAGCCTGTTATCCGGGGTGGTGATGCTGCTCCTATACGGAAGTAGGGACAAAAGGCTGAAATTTCATTCGTTGCAAGCAATAGCGCTTGGCATAATAGCGATTGTGGTTTCAGTATTGTTTGGGCTATTGTCGCCTATCCTGTCTTCGCTCATATCTGTGCTTATATGGGTTTACGGGATGTACATAGGGCTTGAAGCGTATGCCGGCAAGGATGTAGACATACCGGTAGTGTCAGATTTCGTCCACAGCATCTCCTGATTGCTGCGGAGCAGCAGAGATCGCATGCTCTGTGCTATGCAAAGAGCCCTGGCCCAATGCGTTGCCGTTCTTGTTGAGCCATTTCCTTTTCTCCTTATAATCTGGCATGGCCCGGTAGACCAGTTCCCAGAACCTGCGGTTGTGCCTGCTGACCTTCAAGTGGCACAGCTCATGCACTATTACTGAATCCATTACATCAGGGGGAGCGAAGAGCAGCCTGAAATCGAGGTTTATTCTTCCCCTTGATGGAGAGCAGCTTCCCCATCTCGTCATATTTATGCGGCCTATGGAGGCAGTCGAAAAGTCGAAGTTGTAATATGTGTTATTAATATCCCTGATTCTGCCTTCGACAGCATTCAGCATGATTTTCGATATCAGCCTTTTCACGGCCTTGCTCGCCATACGCGCCTGTTCGCTTACCGGAAGGCCGCTCGAAACGCTTACGAGTATGGTATTGCTGCCGCTCAGCCTTGCATGTACCCTTTTCACAGAGAAGTCCTTTTCCCGCATGGCTATCCTGAACTCGTTGCCCATGACCTGCAGCACTTCGTTGTCGTGCACGGTGAAAGGCCTTTGTATGCCGCTGCCATCAATAACGCTGCGCTCTATCCTGCGCAGCAGGCTGCTGAACATGCTCTCTGCTTGAGTACGGCTTGCCTTCCTCGGAATCCTGAATATCAGGCTTCCGCCACGCACCCTTGCGCTTGCTGTGCGCCCATCGGAATAGTGCACTGCTATTGGATATACAATGCCATTGATTTCCTTCTGGTCTGGGAACACGGGAAATGTTTTCCTGAATATCTGCAGTTGCATCACGCTCCCCCTAATTGGCGCGCCTGTCTCTTCCTAAGGGAAACACGGTAGCGGAAATATGAGAGTGCCAGCCCCCTGGATATCTTTTTGGCGTATTTGAGGTATAGTACCGATGCGCCCAGAACTATGGCTGCAACAACCTCGATGAATATGAGATAGTCGCTCGCGTACAGGAACGCGGTGTAGAAGCCGACAGGGCGGCTCAATGAAAGCAACGTGGCCAGAACTACGAAGCCATCAAGAAAAACCGACAGGTATGCCAAGCCCTTCAGATGCCTTTCGGCGCTCCTTAGGCTGTATCTAACAGCCGCCCTTCGCACACCCAAAGCTGGTCACCATGTTGTGCTTCTCCAGAAAATCTTTAAAGGGTTTCCTACGATGCGGCTTTAGGAGAAGTGCAATATATGATTGCAGTCAGGAGATTCCATCTATGGTCACAGTGCCGTATTTCTCCTCCTTGAACAGCCTAGCGTACTCCCTTATGTCTTCAGCGCTTATGCTGTGCACGTCGGATGCATGCGCATATAGCAGGGGCGCGGTGGACATGCCGATTGCCTTGTCCAATGCTTCTTTTTCGGCGTTTCCTTCATTAGGGGAGAATCTCTGCATTACGCTATCGCGGGCAGAATCGATCTCGTGCTGTGTTACTCTGTTATTGAATATATCCTCAAACATCTTTATGATAGCTTCTATTGCCTTCTCCTCAGAGCCCCTTTTGACCTCGGCGTATGCGCTTATTATGCCGAAGCTTTCCGAAAGTATCAAGCTGGGCTGGATATTTACCGCTCCTGTATTGTTAGGTGGCGACGACAAAGCCCTCTGCTTCAATATATCTCCGATAAGGTACATGGCCAAATTCTCTTTAATATTGGTGCTTGAATAGCTTTTGCACCCATAGCCCACAATCACGGCTTCCTTTTCGCCCCTTTCACTGCCGAGATGCACGTGAATATCTGAGGGTGCATAGAGCGGCGGCTTTCTTTCTGGTTCTTGATACTTCTTCTCGAAGCTGCCCAGTTTTTCCCGGAACAGCTTGAACACTTCTTTTGTATCTGCTCCGCTCACTACCCCTATTGAAATGTTCCTGGGTGTATAATACTTCTTGTACATCTCGCGCAATGTCTTGAAATCCGTCGAGCTTACCCCATTTATCTCTTCTTCCGTATCTATCCCTATGCTTTTGATGCCGTACAATGCGAAGGGCATATATGTCAGTGGATAAAAGCCCTTGACAGCGCCTTTCGATACTTCCTGCACTACGTCTTTTTTGGCTTGTATGTAAGTAGATTTGCTTAGGTCTGGACTAAATAGAAGCTTTCCAATTATGTCAACTCCTTCATTCATGCGATCCATGTGCATAGTTTCTCTGTATATGGTATGCTCGCTCCTTGTGTATGCGGCTAGATGCCCCATCTTCTTGCTTTCGCCTTTCGATATGCTGTCTAATACAACATGCTCAAGCAAGTGCGCTGAGCCCCTATTGTACCCGTTTGGCATTTCGTCGTTGGAGCCGAAATCGACCTTTGGCGCAATCGCCGCGCCTATGAAGCCTTCCCTTTTTACAGCGTATATGGTCAACCCATTCTCCAGAGTAATTGAATCGAGGGCCGCTGCTTTCTGTTTCTGCATTCTGACACCTTTATATAGCGCTTTTCAAGATATTTATCCCTATTTATCCGCTTGGGCTTGCAGCGCATTAGTGCACCGGGCATATGCAAATTAAACTAAAGGATTAAAAGCCTGCAATGAGATTTCAACTAAGGGGGTTGAATGGCAGCAGAATCTAAAACCAAAAGATATGCTGGCGCTACAGGCGCAGCAATAGACATCATGCTGATACTGTTCTTCTTTGCATTACCGATCTATCTTGTGGGGCTTCTCGAAGGCGCGGCAATAGGGGCATTGGTGCTCATAATAGTGCTGGTATTCTCAATAAGGGTGGTGAGTCAGTGGAACAGGATGGCGGTGCTAAGGTTCGGAAGGTATGTGGGCATGATAGGGCCTGGCATATACTTCATAATACCGTTCATAGAGCACACGCCCGTAAACGTAGACCTCAGGGTGATAAGCACGACGTTCAGCGCCGAGAAAACCCTCACGAAGGACAACGTTCCGGTTGATGTTGACGCCATACTCTTCTGGCAGGTCAAGGATCCCGAATATGCGATACTCAACGTGCAGGACTACATGCAGTCCGTGCAGCTTGCGTCGCAGACCGCACTGAGG
>JAKATZ010000032.1 GCA_021827925.1 Microcaldota archaeon
ATCTGAACGGCAGCGTCTGCTTCGGATCCGCATACAAAAGGTGGGCCATCTCCGCGCGCATAATGGAGAAGTATAAGGTAACCTTCAAAGATATATTCAAGCTTACTTCCGAGAACAACGAGGCGAAGCTTCAGGAGGTAGCGCCTATAGACGAGGCGACTCTCACAATGATGATAGAGCATCTTCCCAATCCGAGAGATGCGCAGAAGTACCGCATACCTCATCTATGGCACGGCGACATGGAGAGCACCGAAGGCAAAGCGATGACCGCCGTCAATCCGGACGCAAAGGTGAACATGATAATATTCGGCGTAACCTATGACCAGCACAGCGGCGAGATAGCGATAGGGAGGGTATTCTCCGGCAATGTTAAGAAAGGCACCGAGCTCTATGTCTCTGGGGTTCCAGATCCACAGAGAGTCCAGCAGGTAAGCATATACATGGGTCCTGACCGTGTGCTTGTAGAATCGATATCCGCTGGAAACATTGCAGGCATAGTGGGCCTTAAGAACGTTTCGATAGGCGACACTGCAAGCGAAGACAACATAACCCCATTCGAGCAGATAAAGCATTATTCAAAGCCCGTGGTTACGAAAGCTATAGAGGCCAAGGACACGCGGGATCTCATGAAACTCATAGAGGCGCTCCGTGAACTCTCGAAGAGCGATCAGACGATACTGGTGGAACTGAATCAGGAGACGGGCGAACATCTCGTGAGCGGAATGGGTGAGCTTCATCTAGAAGTCATAGAGACGAAGGTACGCGATGAATTCAAGATACCAATAACAACCAGCGAGCCTATAGTGGTCTACAGGGAGACCATAGAAAAAGGAGTGAAAGATGTAGAAGGGAAGACTCCGAACAGGCACTCGAAATTCTACATAAACGTCGAGCCACTCGCTCCCGAGATAATAGAATTGATCGATACCGGTGCCATAAAGGAAGGAAGGCCTAAAGGGAAGCTGCACGTAGAGACTCTCGTGAAGGCCGGAATGCCACGAGACGAAGCGAAGGGCCTTGTTGCTGTATCGAATAGCAGCATGCTGATAGACGCAACTCACGGCGTGCAGTACCTTGACGAGGTAATGGAGCTTCTCATAGACGGTTTTAACGAGGCCATGAAGGACGGTCCTCTCGCAAGGGAGAAGTGCACAGGCATAAAGGTGCTGATAACAGATGCGACTATACACGAGGATCCTGTCCATCGCGGTCCTGCGCAGATAATACCTGCGATGCGCAGGCCGATATATGCCGGTATGCTCACTGCAGGAGTCGTGCTTCTTGAGCCAAAGCAGAAATTTACTATAAACATCCCCCAGGAGTATCTCTCAGATGTAATAACGTTTGTGCAGGGCAAGCGCGGTCAGGTGGTGGACATACAACAGGAGGCTGAGCAGGCGACAGTTATAGCGAAGATGCCTGTGGCCGAGGTCATAAAAGGATTCTCCAATGAGATGCGCGGCCTTACTCAGGGCAAGGCGATATGGTATCCGGAGTATGCGGGATACGAGAAACTGCCTCGCGAGCTGCAGGATAAGGTCGTGCGCGATATAAGGAAGAGAAAAGGGCAGGATCCAGAGCCTCCATCCCCGTCACAATTCATGGACTGAGCCTATTCCTGCCTCAGTTCTAACGTACGGTTCCTCATTGCCTCATAGCTTTATTCTCCTTTCGGCCCATCATTTAGTTTCCCTATCAGAACACCGGCAGTACAAAAAGGCTATATACCAAATGTAACAAATATGTTCTTCTGTGGGTCAAATGGCTTTTCGTAATATGCGTACTATTGGAAAGGTGCCGGATGCAAAGCCGCTTGCCGAGAGGCTTCTATACGCTGTTAGGGGTGAAACAGGGATAGCAATACGTGGCAGAGAGACAGAAGAGCGGCGCATCATTGAGATATCGCACACAGGAGACCCTCTGTTATTGCTCAAAACATTCGCTGAACTCCTGATATCTATCGCAATGGAATCTTCGCCTGCCCGTCTTAGCGACGCAGCCGGCTCAATTCCAAAACCGTTTCCAGAGGCTACCGATGCTGATATGATGCGGATAGCCGCTGGCAAGGTAACGACAAGGCAGCTGAAGCATCTACAGAGAGGCGACATCTCGCTTCTGAGCGGCAGTCCATTCATCTCTGAAGTCGAGAGGGCATTCTACAGTGTGCCGGATCGCAGTGTAAGGGGGCAGATAGCGCGCACAGCGGAGAGCGCCATAGTCCACGGTGAGATATTATCGCAAGAAACGGCCGTCTATTCCGAGGCATTGGCTTCCGAGATGCGTTTGCGCCAAGAGATCGACGAAGGCCGGAAGGCAGGAGGCGGAGAACTCAGGGGGCATATCTCCACTAGGGAAGATGCCGAACTGGTATTGGCGAATCTCGCTCTCAACAGGCACCTCGAATCCAAACTCAGGCTCGCGATGACCGGCACATCATACCCGACAGGGGTCAGATGGGCTCTAGCAGGACATGAAGACGAAGCGGTGCAGTTGGCGCTTCTCTCAGATCCTGAATTCAGTGTACGATTGAGGCTTGCTGCAGAAACAAGATGCTTAGGCACACAGCGCCGCATAGCTCTAGGCGATGACCATACTCTTGCGATGGTACTGGCCGGAAGCAGGCATCTGCACCCGTCTCTGTTCGCCCTCATGCTCGCGCATCCAAATCTACATGTAAGCAGAACTGCGCATGGCAACGTAGCCGCAATGACTTCTAATGGTTCAGCCATAACTGGTGGTGAAATGGTCCATGGCCTGCCAACGGACCGGCGCAGGTAAGCCGCCCCGATGTGCGGGCTACCATGCAATGCCGTAGCAGGTTATCCGTCAAAAGGTATATAAACACAAAGCCCGTATACATATGCGCTGTAAGCTACTTATCAATCCTGTCAGTGTTGCATGCTTAACCGATGAGATGAGGTAATAAAATGGCAAAGTCATATGTGAAATTCGAAGTCGCAAAGGAAGTAGTGGAGAAGACCCTTGACGCAGTAAGACTCGCAAAGCAGACTGGCGCAGTAAGGAAAGGTGTCAACGAGGTAACAAAGAGCGTAGAGCGCGGCCTGGCCTCGCTTGTCGTCCTTGCAGAAGACATAGAACCAGAAGAGGTGGTAATGCACATACCTGCCCTCTGCGAGCAGAAGAAGATAACATACGTTTATGTTCCTACAAAGCTGGAGCTTGGCAAGGCTATAGGGATGAACGTTCCCTGCTCTTCAGTGGCCATAGAGAAGGCGGGAAGTGGAGAAGCGTCCATGAAGGAAGTGATCTCTCGTGTCTCTGGAAAGGCACCTGAAGAGAAGGCCGAGCAGAAGGCAAAGCCTGCTGAGGCTTCAAAGCAGCAAAAGCAGAAGAAGCAGGAAAAGCAGTCTGATAAAGAAGGTGCGTAAATGGCGCAGGCTACAGAAAAGGGCAAGGAAGGCGAACAGTCCGCTGCCGGTGGGAAGCTTTTCGATGGCTGGCTTGCCGAGATAGTCGATATAGCTCCGGGACGTACTGGCATATATGGGGAGATAAAGCAAGGCATGTGCAAAGTGCTCGAGGGAAAGGACAAAGGGCGCGTGATAAGGAGGAACATAGCCGGCCGCATGAAGAAAGGCGATATAATAAGACTTCCTGATACAAGCAGGGAGGACAAGAAGATAGTTGCAAGGTAAGGCAATGAAATGCTCATACTGTTCCACAGAGATAGAAAAAGGTACGGGTTTTGCCTACGTAAGGAAGGGGGGCACGATACGTTACTACTGCTCGCAGCGCTGCTACAAGTTCAATGTGCTGCACAACCGCAAGATAAACCCGAAAGAAGTGAAGAAGGGAAACAACTGAGAGCAACCAATCTGTTCTGTCTGAATCCTCATTTGTACTGGGCAGGGGTAGTTTTGCGTTGTCAATACGATGCAGGCTATACTCACCTGCCTATGGCCAACAACTACTGTCAGCCATTGGTGCCAACTATCTTTGAATATTCGATAAGGACGTATCCTGCAACCGCGCTATCCCCTTTTATGCCAAGCACTTCGATGATATTCATTATCCCATCAACGGATGGTTTCTCTCCTACAGACGCAAGGAACGAAAGTGCACTGACGTACACGTTGGGTCCCACTCCGAACCTCTCAATCGAGAGAATGTATTCTATCATTCTGTTATCGAGCTTCAAGCCAACAGATTCTAACAGCTTGGAAATGCCTTCCACGTTAAGTCTGTTCTCCATGTCCACGTTCTTTCCAACGAAAGTAAGAACACCCAGCGCCGAGAAATGAGGTACAAGCCCTTCCCTAACGTAAGCGTCTATCTTCCGGTCTTCGAAAACCCTCGATAGCTCTGTCATCATCAGCCCGCCCAGGAACGATGCCGATTCTGTGATTCCCTCACTCAGCCGCTTCTGCATCTCGGCGTCTCTGGCTTTAAGCCTTCCAGAATCTATGTCTATGACACGGTGTGCAATATCTGGGTCCGGCTCTATGCCTAGCGCCCCAACCACGTTCATGAGGTTCTCCACGCTATCACTCCTGCCTGTCTGCTTACCTACCACCCTGAGGAAATAGAGCGCAGGCGCGTATGCCATCTCTTTCCTGAAACGCAGCGCACCTGCAAAATCGAGAAGCCTCTCATCAGGACGGATTCCTACGCGCTCAATAACGGCGCGAATTCTCTCCTTCGCAATATCTTTTCCTGTGAAAGCAAGCAGCACCGCAGCAGATATATACGGGGAAGAAGCCGTTTTCACCTTCCCACTGAAAAGCGCTACGGCTATCTTGTCAGCCATGCCTGCGCTTTCCATGACCCGCTCTATATCCATCCCTATAATCTTGGCTATTAGCCCTGCCACTCTAACAATAGCATCAGCAAGTTCTTTCTGCCAGCCAAGAGTGACCTCTTCCAATGTATCAACCCATTCTCAAAAACCCGGCTTAATACTCCGGGCCGACTTCTGTAGAATCCGGATTGCCGTTGTATTGTCCTGAATTAAGGTTCTCACGACAAACGGATATCTCCTTGTTCATTTATATACATCTCTTTCATTTTGCCTCCTTTAAGTACAAATGCTTCGTAAGG
>JAKATZ010000026.1 GCA_021827925.1 Microcaldota archaeon
GATAAAGCCCAAATAGCCTCAGTGATCCGGAACAAAGTAAAGATCAGTGACGTCAGGAGATGCTATCGTTGCGGCTTGCGCAGGAAAGCCGGAGAGCTGCGGAGAGAGTACTTTCTCCCACTGCGCAGTGCAGTTGTCCAGAGTGTTAGGTAAGTATCGGGGAAGCAGAACATAGGATCCGGGAGGGATCCCGCTGCAGTTGGATATGCCGCCATAACCGTAGTAGAACCTGCTGGCATTCCTGAAGCCCATGTAAACTTCAGTATCACCGTAGCCTCCATCCAGGTAAATGCGCGTGGAGCTAGGAAGCCCCTCCAGATACTTCGCTGCCTGCAGCTGTGGATACCTTTCCGCGATTGCTATTTCATGAACGAATAGTATCACCTGCATCGATGTCAGGATGATAAACGCTATGGCGGCAACGTAGAGTGCGATCTTTATTTTTTTCCACTTCCTTTTTGACGTTTCTACGAACATCGTCAGAGCTGCGGAGAGTATAAGCACCAGTGGCGGCGCGATGAGCAGCAGGTATCTGTCAAGCCTGTGCGACAGCACATATGTGAACGGACTAAGGCTTACATGCTGCGGGCCGAACTCAAGGTAAAGGATTCCGAGCACGAGCCACATGAAGGGAAAGTATGAACGCTTGTCCTTTTTTAAGAGCAGATACGCTGCGGCTATCAAGAGCACGTAAAAGTATATGCCGACAGTATTTCCTCCTGAAAGGTAATTATCGGCCAGACTTCCCAGATTTATTGCGCCTCCGGTGAGATAATGGTAAAGCGTCCACGTTAAGCCGTAGGGGAACATCACTCCAGGATAGAATGACAGGGATATTGACAGCGGCTGCGGAAGAAGGTCGGGTCGATAGGTCTCCCCGTAATAGGCGATGTTCGAAGTGAATGTGATGAATGGGGATTTCGCATTTATGTAATTGAAAGCGAAGAGAGCCAGAAGTGCGCACACAAGACCGTACGCCAGGAAAAGTGTCGTTTTGTTAATGGATAGCCTTCTCCTGAATAATTCCACGAACAGGTATGCCGCCATGACCACCCAGAGGATGAATCCCTCCGGTATCGTTAGTGCCGTTGCCACTGCCATTGCCCCAGATATGAAGTACCATTTCCTTGAATTACGCTTTGTTCCGAGGAGCAACGAATACATAGTCAGGCTTCCGAAAAGCATCATTGGAACATTGTCGCTCATTGTTGTGGAGTATATCGCGGCTAGCGGAAATACGGATAGGAGAAATGCCGCAAGCAAGCCGGTGCGTTCGCCGTACAGCTCCTTCCCCAAGAGAAATACTATCACCGTGGAGCAGGCAAAAGAGATCATGTCCCACGCCACGCTTGAGAGTATTCCTGGTCCAAAAATCAGATAGAAGAATCCTATCGGTAATATGTGCAGTATCCGCACTGAAAGTATATCTCCCATCGATTGTGAAAAATTGCCCTGGGATGCCTGATAAGCGAGATAGGAGTAGGCTATGTCATCCCCCATGTGGCTCGGCCCTACGGCAAACGCAATGGAATAGGCCAACGTGTATGCCACTATAAGAAGCAGTGCAATGTGCACAACCAGTGCATTTTTGCGGTCAGCGGATTTTGACACGTATCGCATATTATGCGAGCGCCCGTGATATATGGACTTTGAAGCGTGTGAAAGTGACCCTCTCGTTTTTGTTGCCATTCAGACAGCCAACGGCCGGCAATGTAGGCGCCGGACAGAGGTTACTGCACGGCAAGGTATATCTGCATTTCCGTTCGAAAACCTGGCGCAGATTCATGGCAAGCTTTTTATATTTTATCGAATATTAGATATCGGATAATCGATAAGGTGCACTAATGGAACAGAAGAATAGCGAGGGAAAGCAGGGATACGAATGGGGAACAGGATGGAGGATCAGACTGGGACAGAGGGGATGGCTCAGACCCACGGTACTCAGAGTGCTCGAAAAGAAGCCGATGAACGGCATGGAGATAATGGAGAACATAAGGAATATCAGCCATGGATGGTGGCGGCCTTCACCTGGATCAGTGTATCCTCTGCTCGAGTCTCTGGCAATGGAGGGCCTGATAAAGAAGGGAAGCGACGGAAGATACAGATTGTGGAAAGGGTATCAAGCATCTGAAGGCCCATTTGATGAACTTGACGACGTATTCACGAACATGGAGAGCGATATCTCTTATCTCGAGGAGTTGAAACAGGGGCGCAGGGTCGCGCTGTCGAAAAAGCAGGAAGCAAGGATCGCAGGCATCATAGGCAGGCTTTCTAGGCTCAGGCATGGTGACAAGTATGGTTAATGTGATAGAAGTAGAAAGGCTGCACAAGGAATTCGGCAGCCTGAAGGCTGTTGACGGCATATCCTTTTATGTGCAGGAAGGGGAGATATTCGGATTTCTCGGCCCCAATGGGGCAGGTAAGACAACAACGATAAAGATGCTCACAACGCTTCTGAAACCTACTTCGGGAAAGGCGAGTGTCGCAGGCTATTCCATTGCAGAGAACCCAAAGGAAGTGAGGAAGAACATAGGCATAGTGTTCCAGGATCCCTCCCTTGATGAAGATCTAACAGGCAGGGAGAATCTTGAATTCCACGCCATACTTTACAAGATAGGCAAGGAAAGACGCGATAAGAAAATAGCGGAGGTATTGAAGCTCATCGAACTTGAGGACAAAGCGGATGTGCTAGTGAAGAATTATTCAGGAGGAATGAAGAGGAGGCTTGAGATAGGAAGAGGCTTAGTACACGAGCCGAGAGTCCTCTTCCTCGATGAACCCACGCTTGGACTGGACGTGCAAACAAGAAGGCACATATGGGAGTACATTAAAAGGCTGAATGATACAGGGAAGGTAACGCTCATACTCACCACCCACTACATCGAAGAGGCAGACTATCTGGCGGATAGGGTTGCCTTCGTTGACCATGGCAAGATAGTTGCACTTGACACGCCGCAGGCGCTCAAGGACAAGCTTGGCGGGGATGTGGTATCTATAGAGGTGCACAAGGAGATAGACAATCTGCACAGGCACCTGAAAAAGTTCAAGTGGGTAAAGACAATAACAAAGCATGAAGGATATCTGGATCTCACTGTTGACGAAGGCGAGAAGAAGATCCCTGAGATCATAATGCTGGCGCAGAAACAAGGCATCGCCGTAGGCTCGGCCAGTATCCACAAGCCCAGCCTTGAGGACGTGTTCATACATTACACGGGCAAGAGCATAAGGGAAGAGGAATCAGCAGGATGGAAAGGCAGAATCAGGGCGGTGCACATGAGGAGGAATAGATAACATGGATGCTAATGCGATTTACGTTCTGTGGCTCAGGGACATGAAGAGGTTTATACGGGCGAAGTCAAGGATAATAGGGATGCTCATGATGCCGGTATTCTTCCTCCTCGGGTTGGGTTTGGGATTGGGAAGCCTCGTACATCTGAGCGGAGGGGGAAGCTATCTTGAGTTCATAGTACCAGGCATCATAGGCATGACCCTTCTCTTCACCTCGATATCATCAGGCACTGCCGTACTATGGGACAGACAGTTCGGATTCCTTAAGGAGATAATGGTGACCCCGAACTCGAGGACTTCAATAATATTTGGCAGGGTCCTTGGAGGCGCGACAACTGCGGTATTACAGAGCATACTTGTCGTGATAATATCCATGCTTGTTGGATTTAACATACACTGGTCAGGAATAACTGTTCTTGCGGTGGTTTTCATGTTCCTTATCGCAGCGACGTTCATAAGCCTTGGGATTACCTTGGGGTCCATGATAAATGATTTCCAGGGATTCCAGTTAGTCACGAACTTCTTCACGCTGCCGCTCTTCTTTCTCTCCAATGGGATATTTCCGCTTAGTTCACTGCCTGCGGTCGTTGAGGCTGTTTCGTTCGCCAATCCGCTGACTTACGGAATAGACGGCCTTAGGAACACCCTTACAGGAAGCGGCACCTTTGCGCCGCTGTGGGTTGATTTTACCGGGGCTGCGATTTCGGCCGTAATAATGATAATGATAGCCGCGTACACGTTCGGGAAGACGGACGTGGGATAAAGCTTTAAATCTGAACAGAGAAGTGATCATATGCCAAATTGGAAATGCATGTCATGCGGCAAAGTGATAAAAGGCACGTGTTTCTACTGCGAAGGCTGCTCTGGGTACGTGTGCTGGGAGTGCTGCACCGTTGATGACACTGGAACACGCACGTGTCCGAACTGCGGAAGCCACGTACAGCAGCTTACTGTGTGAAGGTTGCAGAGAATGTTTATAAATACTGGACTGCTTAGTTAATCATGGGAGGGATTGTTGTCAGGAAAGAGGACACTGCGGGAAGAAAGAGTTTTGATGAGATCCTTCAGGAGTTAGGGGAATTCGGACCTGTGGCGAAGGCGCTACGGGATGCACTGCGCCCTTATTTTGAAGACTGGAGGATTCATTTTGTGTGCATGGATGTTGCAGAGCTTGTGAGAAGTCAAGGCGGGAAGAAACCTGGGCACATGAGAAGCACTCTCGAAGCTGCGGTAAGGAGGGCTTCCAATGGCCATGCAGAGTCGGCGGAGATGCTGATCAGCAAGATGATATGTAATGAGAGGAGGGGAAGGATTGCGGACAGGTGATACTGATGCATGATGATATCAGAATCCGCAATCCTATTGATGCGAAGGAAAGTAGGATTATTATTACGGCAATGGTACTGCTCATACTTGCCGCGATGACTGCGATCGCAAGGATATGAATGCTTAAGTCAGTCAAGCTTCTCCATTTGGAGTATGTCTGCGGTCTTTAGGATTCCGAACAGCTTGTCCTGGTCAGTAGGAGCCTGCTGCACCTTCCATCCCAATATCTGCTGATATGCATCATGCGGAGTCTTTGCGTCTATCTCAAGAACCATTATGAATGTTGGCGGAGCAGTGACGGGCCAGGTAAGATTAGTTCCCTTGAGCATGTACTGTATCCTGAATTTTGACATCGCATCTACC
>JAKATZ010000016.1 GCA_021827925.1 Microcaldota archaeon
GGAAGGAGGTCGAAGACCTTACCCGAAAGGAGATAATAAAGGCGATAAGAACAAAGGTGCCTCTGGACCAGTACATGAGCAATTACCGGAACAGGCAGCACGGCGGTGAATACAGGCCGAGGTACGATCAATACCGGAGCAGCCGCGAGGAGCAGCACATGCCTTCAGGTACCACCGAGCAGGACGCGCGGCCGCAGGGAGTAATACAACAGCCCATCACAGAACAGAAACTGGGTGAAGCTGCAGTGCAGATTCCGTACGAAGGGGAGCGCAGCGATTCCATCTCAAGAATAGAGCCTGAACGCTATGATACAAAGAGCCCTGACGCGCCTCCCAAGCCTGCTCTTGAGAGCGTCGTACTGGCCGAACTGGGCAATGGCCTTAACGAACTCTCAGGCACGCTGCGCAGCAGGCTCTATGATCAGTCCGGCAGCGTTGTAAAGGAGATGCCGATAAGGGAGCTCATAGTCTCTGTGCAGAATGCAGGAAGCAACGTATACGCCATAGTTCTTGACGGTGTTATAACGCAAAGGCTTGTGGAACTCGCACTGCAGAAGGGCATACATGCCATATACGGGCTCAGGGCAAATCCCATGCAAAGAAAGCACACTGACATAATCCTGTATACAAAGGAGAAAGGAACTCTAGAGTGATGGCGGTAGGCATCTGTCTTCCTCCATCGGGAACCGGAGCAGAGAATCACGGGCCACTGCGGCATGCATCTATACTCCAAAATATGCCTTTATCTCCTTTCTTGTAAGGTAGTAAAGCACAACAGCTCCAACCACTGCCCCAATGATGTTCAGCACAAAGACCGTAAGCATTGAAAGTACCGCGCCAAGTGCTTCTACCCACCAGCTCCATGCCTTGCCTTTCCAGAGGCCGTATCCTAGCACGAAGCTTATCGCCGCCATTATCGCAACCACCCCCATTACGATCCCCTGCAGGGCTCCGAAGCCGCTCTGCAGCGTTGATGGCAGACTCGGTAACATAGGGTAGCCCTGGATCTGCGGATAAGAAGCGTACGGAAGGGAAGGTACGGAAAGACTCGAGAGTGCGCTTACAAAGAACGGCGCCATTGCAACCGCTGCGAGCAACACCGCGCCGAACAGGAAATTCAATATTGCAAGAACCGCAATCCCGAAAGGGCGATCTGTCATTGAATAACCAATCCTGATTAAACACAAATGCTTATATCGTTATCCCAAACTTTATCTTCATAACCACTCCCAGAAGTATCGCGGCAAACGCGGCCCCAAGTGATACTGCAAGCATCTCGAATACCCTCTTCTTGATGCTTGTATTGCTGACCACCGCAACAACCACTGATGCGAAAGTGAGCACTGCGCTGACCAGTATTATGGCAAGGAGTATGCCTGCGAATCCTTCAAAGCCGAATATGAACGGAACGATCGAAACCATCGCACCGAAGAAATAATAAATTCCGGTGTAGAGCGCATCCTTCCTGGGGTTAGTGCCTGTGAATTCTTCCGATCCTCCTCCTTCCTGCACAAGGCCGTGTGATTTTGCCGAGAGATAAACCCCTCCCGCCATCGATAGCGTCCCCGACAACCCTATTATCATTCCAGCTACAACCACTATGAATCCTGCCCTTGCAAGCACCGCTATTCCTGTTACAGCAGCAAGGACCTCCACAAGGCCATCATTCAGGCCGAGCACTATCGATCCTATGTAATCAAGCTCGCTGTCATGCTCCCTGAGGCTCCTCTTCAGGTACTCCTCGTTCCTCTCTTCATCATTTATTATCGTGTTCAGGTATCCCCGTGCCTTCCTGGTGAGCCCGACTCTTTTCACAGCTCCCGAGAACCTTTCCAGAGAGCTGACCTCGTTCCTTCCAAGCAGTTTCGATACGAATGCAACTCCGAGTATCCTCCTTGCCGCAGTGTACCCTGCCGTCTCTATTGCGATAATGGTGCCCTGCCTGCTTGGTATATTGACTGCATCCTCATCGAGCATTTTCTTCCAGAGCATCGTATGCTTCTCCTCCATCCTTGCTATCCTTCCGAGAAGCTCCTTCAGCTTCGGATTCCTCTCCCTGGACGCAAGCGCATTATATATCTCATAATCGCGCATCTCCGAGAGGTAGAACTTCCTCTCAACCGCAATCCTTTCTTCCTTATCCATAAGGGATTTATTCAGGTTCATGCTTATAAAGACTTCATGTTCGGTTTGAAGAGGGATCTGCAGTACAGCGGGAGGAACTGTCACAAGCACGTTGAGAAGCTGCTGCGCCGCGGAAGGGAGTTGCTCATCGTATCTCCGTACATAGACGATCATTACGCAAAATTCCTTGTGGGCCAGCGCGGTAAACGGATAAGAATAATATCATCCTCGATAGAGAGCAAAGCCCTCCGCAGGCTTGGGAAGGGCAGACCTCTCTCCGGATTCATTCTGATAGTTGCATCAATACTCGCCATGAATTATGCTGCTAGTCTACTGGGGATTCCCGAGTATCCATTCATCTCTGCGTCCGCACTCGCCGTCATCATCGCGTATGCAATGCTGCGAAAAGGAGGGAGGAACATAACCATCAGATCGCCAAGGGGGTTCATACACGCCAAAATGTATATATCGGAAAAGGCGGCGATAACAGGCTCTGCCAACCTCACATTCCGCGGCATGCACGGGAACATAGAGCACATAGAGCTCACGCATGATAAGGGCAAGATGCGGGAGCTAAGGCGCGAATTCGAGAGGTTGTGGAATTTATAGCCAAACGCTCAATTCATCGAAATCTGATCTCAAGCTCGCCTGCATAATTGAACTCAGGGCACCTTATGTAGAGTGTCGCAACGTAGCTGTCCTTCCTGTCTATCTTGAACGGAACCCTCGGATCGCTGTCGACCAGGCTGAACGGCGCCACCACTTCTATCGAATCGACCGTCCTCCCGTATCCCAGTATCTTGTACAACTGCACATCCCTCCTGAACGCCTGTGATTTCTTTATTATCATATCCGTTGCCGAGCTCTCCAGTTCTACCTTCTTTTCTCCGTCAAAAAGCATAATCCTTGATATATTTATGCTTACGTTGTCCCTGCTCTCAGTCCCGAACCTTATCATCATAGGTCCCTCGTAATTCATCGCAGGCGCTTTGATCCTCAGCGTAAATTCCCTGCGTGACATGTACCCCACCTCCACGGGTAGCACGGGCGATACGTCCAGAAGTTCGAAGGGCTGGTCCACCTTTATCTCGCTCACTGTCATGTTCGGACCCTTGAGATTATCCGGTAGTATGCCCCCGCCAAGCTTGTTCTGGAACGGTATGCTCAAGGTGAAAACCTCCCTGTCCAGCTCTTTCCTGCCCAGGCTGTGGACATCCACTCCAAGCTTGATGTTTATGCTTGTTATAACTACCTTCTTCCCTGACTGGCCATCCCCCCTTCCTGCCTTCAGCCTGCCTATAATCTTCTCAAATACCAAGCAATCAACACAAGTATCAGATACGCATCAGGTTCTTTTAAAAGTTGCCTTCACACCATTTCCGTACCGCCGCGCCAAAGAAAGCGATATATGCGTTGCTATCCCTTTACTGCTGCAGGTGTTGGCAATGGTGGAAGAAAAAGAGAAGGCTCCTGATTTTCTGCTCATGGGTTCAGACGGCAAAAAGCACGCCCTCGGAGAGTTTAAGGGAAAATACCTGGTACTATATTTTTACCCCCGCGACGACACTCCAGGCTGCACATCCGAGGCGAAATGCTTCACCGGCAGCCGCGAGGAGATACGGAAACTCGGCGCAGATGTCGTTGGCATAAGCAAAGACAGTGCGGAGTCGCATGAAAAATTCCGTTCGAAGTACGGCCTGAACTTCCTCTTACTATCCGAGCTAGATAGCAAGACCATCAAGGCATACGATTCATACGGGGACAGGGGCATCTTCGGCAAGGGCACGCTGCGCAACACTTTCATAATAAGCGGGGATGGGAAAATAATGAAGATATTCCGGAAAGTGAAGCCAAACGGCCATGACCGCGAAGTCATCGAGTTCCTGAAGAGCGTAAAGTGAAAAGCGCCCATCTCCCAAGTTTCGCGCCAGGCAAGTTTATAATATTACGCATATTAATTGATAAGCATGGAGGAGGGCCACGAGACTCTTGGGGAAAACGTGATCCCCACCCGTTATAAGCTACTGTTCAATACCGATCTCGACTCATTCCGCTATACCTGCGAGGAAAGCATATACGCTGATATCCGGAAGAAGACGTCAAGGATAACCCTGAATTCATCGGAGCTGAAGATAAAGAAGGCGTACGTGAGGGCAGGCAAAGACACTCATAGTGCAAAAGTCATAAACAATGAAAAGAAGGAGGAGATAACCCTTGTGCTTTCGCAACCTATCAACGGCGCTGTTGAGATAGGCATAACTGCAGAAGGAATAAACAACGATAAGCTCTATGGGTTCTACCGCAGCAGATACGGTTCGGTAAGCGAGGAAAAGTACATACTCACGACTCAATTCGAAGCCGCCTCCGCAAGGAAGGCGTTTCCATGCTTCGATGAACCGTCTTTCAAGGCGGTATTCGACCTCTCGCTCCTTGTTGACAAGGATCTCAAATGCGTATCAAACATGCCTATAAAGGAGGAGCGGTTAGTCGGCGATAGGAAAGAAGTAACATTCAACACGACGCCGAAGATGTCTACCTATCTTCTCTACATTGGCGTTGGCGATTTTGAAAGGGTAGCGGAGAAATCCGGCAGCCTTGAGATAGGCGTGATAACCACTCCTGGTAAAAAGCAATACACCTCGCTTGCTATGGAGTACGGCAAGAAGTCAATACAGTTCTTCGAGTCGTACTTTGGCATAAGATATCCCCTTCCAAAGCTTGATCTGATAGCTATACCCGACTTCGCAGCAGGAGCAATGGAGAACTGGGGTGCCGTCACTTTCAGGGAGATAGCATTGCTTGGAAACGACCAGACGCCTGTCATGGTGAAGCAGCGCATAGCCGATGTGATTGCGCACGAGCTTGCACACCAGTGGTTCGGAGATCTTGTAACAATGAAGTGGTGGAACGACCTCTGGCTTAACGAGAGCTTTGCCACCTTCATGAGCACAAAAGCCACCGAAAGCATATTTCCGCAATGGAACACGAGACTGCAGTACCTTGAGGATGTGATAGGTGTCGCATTCGCTGCGGACCAGCTTGCGTCTACGCACCCCATAAGCGTGAATGTCCGTACGCCAGCAGAAATAGACGAGATATTCGACGAGATAAGCTATGAGAAAGGCGGGACTGTGCTAAACATGCTTGAGAGCTATGCCGGGAAGGATACCTTCCGGCAGGGGCTTAATCATTATCTCCGCGAGCACTCCTATGGCAATGCCGTAAAGCAGGATCTATGGGGGGCAATAGACCTTGCAGCCAGAAAGAATGGCAGAAAACTCTCGGTAAGCGATGTAGCGAGCTGCTGGGTGAACAAGAAAGGATATCCCTCTGTCAGTGTAAGGCGAGAGAGGGGGGGCATAGGGCTCAGGCAGGAGCGATTCACGCTCTCAAACCAGAACCCGGGCAATGAGGAATGGCTCATACCTGTGAGATACGCGCAGCCTAAAAAGAAAGGCGACGCACAGGTGCTTATGAGAAAACGGACACAGAAGATACGCATGGCGGATCCGGCATGGATAAAGCTAAACGCAGGACAGACAGGAATGTACCGCACGATATACCCTGACGATATGCTCGACAGGCTCGGCGAGCTTATAAAAGGCGGCGAGCTTGAATGGATCGATGCCTGGGGCATCGAGAACGATCTGTATGCGATCACAAGAAGCGGAAGAAAGAGCATGGTGGAGTATCTCGACTTCATAGAGGAATACTGCTTTGCTGCAAAGTATCCACTGAACATGTCTGTGCTTTCGCACATGCAGGGGATATTCTCGATGCTTTACGGGCTTGACGCTGAGCAGAAGGATCGTGTATCCATGATGCTGCGCGAGTACAGTTCTGAGATACTGAAGCAGATGGGGTGGATAAGATCGGACAAGGAGAGCAACATAACTACGATGTCAAGAAGCAGGGCGATCCTCGCATCCGGCATTTCAGGGGAATCTTCTACCCTTAACAAGGCGAACAAGATGTTCAGCAAATTCACTGAAGGTAGGGCAGGCATAGATCCGAACCTGCGTGGAGCCGTCTACAGCCTCGTTGCATGGTCCAACGGCCAGGACACTATGGAAGCCCTCAGAGGCAGATACCTTAAGGAAGAGGTACCAGATGAAAAACGCCGCCTACTCGGCGCGATGGGCATGTTCGGCAAGAAGGATCTGGTATCAAAGGCGCTTGCCTTCTCGCTCTCGAAAGACGTCCGCTACCAGGACTCCTACGTGATAGCCGCTGTAGCGTCTTCAAATCCGGCAGGCAAAGGTCTACTCTGGAACTGGACCCGGTCGAACTGGAAGACGCTGATGCAGCGCTACAGTCCAGGCACGCACATGCTGAGCAGATACGTCAGCAACATGTCCGGAATCTCGGATCCGAAGATGCTTGATGAGATACGCGCGTTCTTCGCAAACAAAGCGAACAAGCGCGGTGACATATCCAAGGCGCTAAGGCAGACTACCGAGAGGATCAGGATAAACTGCGCGTTCATGAAGGCAAACGGAATAAAGATTTGACGCTCCATATATCCTCATGGACTTTCTCCTGCGCTTTGATAATCCTAGGCCTAACCAGGACCTGATGATGAAGGATATACGTGATGCCGTCTTGCAGCGCAGGAGCATACTGATCAACGCTCCGACAGGCATAGGCAAAACCGACGGCAGCCTTGCAGCCGTGCTTCCTTTCGCGCTCAAGGAAGGCCTTGACGTTTTCTTCCTCACTCCAAAGATATCGCAGCACAAGATAGTCGTAGAGTCGCTTGCCGGCATATCGAGGAAGTTCGGCATACGCCTGAAGTATATCGATCTTGTCGGAAAGCGGAACCTGTGCATAAACCAAAAAATAAATTCGATGGAGAAGGAAGCATTTTACAAAAGCTGCGAAACACTGGTAAAGAACCGGAAATGCCGTTTCTATTCTGCATCGAAGGATCCATCAAACATAACCGCGGAGCTTGCCGACTCAGCGCTTATGGGACACAACGAGTTCTTCCGGGCTTCCTTTGCGAAGGAAGTATGTGCATACGAGGCAGCCACGTACCTTGCAAAAGATTCTAACATCATAATAGCGGATTACACCCATCTCCTCAGTCCATACACCCGCGGCGCATTCCTGAAGAAGATCTCCCACAACGTAGGAAACGCTATAGTGATATGGGACGAGGCGCACAACATACTGGAATCCGCAAGTTCTTATGTTGACATCTCAATCAGCACGCGCACGATATCAAACGCGTCCGCAGAACTCAGCGCCTTGGGTAGCAGCATAGACTTGGGATATCTGGACTTTGCCCTCAACGAGATCGCCGCCAAGAAGCTCAATGGCAAGAAAGAGGCTTTTGTCAGCGGAACTGACATACCTGATCTGCTGAAGGAGAATCTTGACGATCTCGCAGAAAAGCTGGAAAAGGCAGGACTGGAATTCATAACGAATTCCGGTGCGAAACGCTCATCCCTTATGCATCTGGCCAAGTTCCTTCCCGGGCTCAAGTCGAGCAGCGAGTCCGTGGTCCTGATAATATCGAAGAACGAGCGCGGAGTCAGCCTCTCTCTCGTATGCCTGTATCCTGATGCATCTGTGCTCTCTTTCAAGGAAGCCTACGCAAATGTGTTTATGAGCGGCACGCTGCTTCCGCTCTCCATGTACCGTGAGCTGTTCGGGATGGAGGACGCGTACACCGCCAACTATCTTTCTCCCTTCCCGAAGGAGAACAAGCTCAGCCTTGTTGACAGGGAAGTATCAACAAAGTACGAGGAGCGCTCCGAAGAGAATTATAAAAAGATGGCCGAAAAGATAGACCTGATAAGAATGAGCGTGTCCGGAAATCTCGCAGTATTCTTTCCCAGCTTCTCCGTTCTGAATGCCGTGAAGATGCACTCGAGAGTTCGGATCGGCTTCACGCAGGGCAAGGAGATGAACACTGCTGCGGTAGACAGACTCATAAGCGAGTTCAAAAAGAGCAGCGATTCCCTGCTCTTCGCAGTGATGGGCGGCAGCCTCAGCGAAGGAATAGATTATCCAAACAATATCATAAAAGGCATAATAATAGTCGGCATACCGCTCACTGTGCCAGACCTGAAGCTAAGCGCAAAAATAGGATATCTGAATCGCAGATTCAGTGGAAAGGGGACCGAGTATGCCTACACGACCCCTGGGGTAATCCGCGCGGTGCAGGCCGCAGGACGCGCGGTGAGGAGCGGAAGCGACAGGGCATTCATAATTTTCATGGACAAGCGCTACAATTGGGGCACCTACCGCTCAGTGATAAACAACTTCGTGGAGATATCGGAGAGCACAGATTACATTGACTCCATACGCAATTTTACGGGAAGCAGAAGCATGAGCCATGTACTCGATGAATAGCGGCGTATGCAGCATCAATCAGTCCGCGCAATACTGTATCTCCTGCCTCTCCATGTTATCTCCTCCATCCTTCCTGCATTCACTAGATTTGCAAAATATATGAAAGGCATTGCGAATGAGATGACTGCGATGGCAGGATCGGTGGCATCGGCCCTCCTGTAATTCATCAAGGTGCTTTTCGCATAGTGCGCCAAGAACACCAGAAACAGTGGGGATATTGCCGCTGAGAGTGCAATTGCAGATACCGAAGTCATGATCTCCGCGCCGTAATAAAGAAGGCCAATGTAAAGGTTCCTTCTGTATCCCAATATTGTAAATGCCGTCTGCCTGTTAGACCATTCGTAAAAGCTCATGAAGCTTTCCCTGCAATATACCACTGGCTGTGCCCGCCTCGCGTACGCGATGGAAAGGCCTTTTCCCTCTGCCATCTTGGTAAGCGTTATATCATCCGAGACAGAATACTTCGAATCTTTGAATGCGGAAATTCCATTGGATTCAAGCAGATCCTTCCTGAAAGCAAGGGACCCTCCCCAGCCGAAACGCGTGGACTCCCTTTCCATAAGCCCTTCTCCAACGAATCCCCAGACAAGCTTCATCTTCGACCAGAATCCACCTGCCATGGGCACAAAGCGCGGAAACGAGGTCGATATGCCCACTCTCTTGTCGTGCAGCGGCAGCATAAGCTCCTTCAGCCATGCGCTTCCAACCCTGACATCCGAATCGGCTATGGCGTATGCGTCATAGTCTCTCTCCTTCTCAAGCGCGGTCGCTATCGCTCTCACTTTGCCGCTGCACATGCCGCACTTCGTGTTTGATACGAGATATTCCATACCCACTTTTCGGATTGTTTTCAAAGCAGGGTCTTCCCTGCTGTCTACTACTGCGATCACCCTGTATCTGCTGTAGTTCTGCTGCATCAATGATGAGAGGTTCCCTTCCAGTCCTATATCAATGCCACGACATGGAACAACAACAAGCGCCTTGGGCAAAAACCTCCTCTTATCTACGCCTTCAGTCTTTCCAATGGCACGGCCCGTCAAGTCTATGATGACAAGGCATCCGAACACCAGCGTTGCGAATGCAGCATAGCCAACAATGAATATTGATAGCATGAATTATACATTACACAGCCTGCTTATAATGATAGCTCATGGCATCGCATTTTGCCTTTTCCCATGCCCTCACAAAACGCTAAAGCTTTAAATTGAGGCACACAAATAAGTGTGATCTGATGGCATTCCATACTTTCCAGACAATCCTAATACCTGGAATTACCTCATTTGCCATAACGCTAGTAGGCACAAGATTCCTTGAAGCTTACCTCTACTCCGCTGGCATCGTAGCCGAAGACAGAAACAAGGGCAAAGCGGTAAAGCTCGCCAGCAGCGGGGGTCTTGCAGTGGCATTCGGGATTATAATCGGCATACTCGCCTATACATTCGGCGGTAGCTTCATCTTCGTGCCTGTCCTGAACAATTCGGACATATTGGCAGTGGCTCTCTCCATAATGTTAATCTCAATGGTCGGTTTCCTTGACGATATAAATGTGAAGAGCGGAAGGGTAGCAAGCACAGACATAATGGACATACGCCAGGGCCTCAAGCAATGGCAGAAACCAATATTCACGCTGATAGGTGCTCTTCCTCTTATGGCCATAAATGCAGGAGTGAGCTCGGTATCCATACCATTCATCGGAACGCTTGAGCTGGGCGTACTATACCCTCTGCTTATCATACCGTTAGCGGTCATATTCGTATCAAATGCCGTAAACCTTCTCGGCGGCTTCGATGGTCTTCAGCCGTCAATGACACTGATAGCGGCTATAGGGTTCATGCTCTACTTCATTGTATCCGGAGGCTCGTATGTGGGCCTTTTTCTCTCCGCGCTTCTAGCGGCTGCAATCCTTGCATTCTTACCGTTCAACCTTTATAAGGCAAAGATCATACCTGGTGACAGTTTCACGTACGCGGTGGGGGCAACCCTCGTTGCTATAATGGTAATGGGTCAGGCAGAAGCTTTCGGCATAATAATATTCATGCCATGGATAATAGAGTTCTTCCTTCACATGAGACGAAAGTTCAAGGTCACCGACCTCGGGATACTGCAGCATGACGGCACGTTCCGCGCGCCTTACGGCAAAAAGATATACAGCTTAACCCATCTGGTGATGAATATAAAAAAAGTAAAAGAGCAAGAGGTAACGCTTTATCTCTCGCTCCTGGAAATGCTATTCGTGATCCTTGCCTTTCTTCTCAAATTCGCTGGACTGCTGTAATGATGCGGCTGCGGTTTCCTCAGCAGCAGCACGTCGGATCTTTTTATGAGCTTCTTTCTTCCCGCGTGCCTTGCATAGCCTATCGCATTATGGGCCATCCTCTCTGCAAGCTTCTCAAGCTGCCGCTCAAGGTTCAACACCGCATCTTCCGTGACCCTCTCAGCGCCTGCTTCCCTAAGGAATTGTTCGACATCATACAGGCTGAACTTCCTCTCGCTCAAATAATTACCCACTTCAAATCGCAATATGCTTTTGATACCAACCTTTAAAAACCATCTCATGCCCGCGCGAATAGTGGCATATCACTCAAATGCGACGACAAAGTGCCTCGCTGTAAGCGTATGCGCTCCCGCAATATGCCTTCCCAGAGGACAGATTCCCTGCTCTCCACGCGCCGTTACTTGTACCTGAGCAGGGCGCCGATGCCTCCGAATCCCATCAGGAATTCCTTGCCGTAGGAGCTCTCGCTTGAGACGAACATTATTTCCACTCCCGCCGCCTCCGCAAGCTCCACGAGCTCCTCTACGGCATCAGACTCTTCTACGGGATCCGGATACTTCGCCACCAACTCTTCGTAGTCCCCTTCCCGTTCCGCATTGCTCCTCTTCTCTTCATTCACCCTAAGCGCAAGATCCCTGATTCCCCCGCCAGGCGTTTTTCCGTCGCCATCCATTGCCAAATGCAGAAGTTCCTTCCCTCCGCCCTCAGCCTTCCTGTAAATGTCTATAACAATCTCTCCCTGCTGGTTCTTTCTCCTCTCCTTCCGCAGTTCAAGCTCATCGCTTATTATGAGGGTATCTGCCTGCTTGTTCTCAAGTGCTTTCTTCGTGCTCCCGTACCTGTACGCAGCCAGGCCGTTCCTAACCCTTTCACTAACGAATCTTTCAATAATCTTCCTTTCCATGGCAGCCTCCTGCTCCTTGAGGAGTTCGCTGGCCTTCTCAACAAGCTCGTGAAGGCCGTAATCATCAGTGTATCCTGTATCAAAGATCCCAAGCATCTTGATCTGATAGTTAAGCGTGTTCGACTTGGCAAACCCCTCCTTCGCCGGCCCAGGGCCTCCGACTATAAGCCCTTTTATCTTGAATTGATTCTGGGCAAAGACATCATTCACAGACTCCCCTATCCTCTTGTAATAATCGTTTATGCTCTCCTCTATCGCCCTGGAATATCTCTGCGCCGACTGTCCGCCCTTCCTGACTTTGGCGTGAGCTGTTGAGTTCAATCTCCTCATAACCTGAATGTGTGCGCCCTTGAGCGTAGCTATTGTTGCCTCCCTCCCGTCCATGACTACCATACAATAAGTGTCTTTGTTGCTGATTATGGCTTCCAGAGGCTCCAGCATGAACCTAGAATCGCATCTGTATATATTGACTTTCAACGGCACAGGCGGTTCCATTGAGAAGAGTTCTATATCCGCCTTGCTCTGGTTGTCCGATAGGTTTCCGCAGAACACAACCAAGCCGTTCTTCGGTGTCTGCCGGTAAAGATTCAGGTAATGTATTATCTTCTCTATTGCGCTCTGTACATTTGACCGTACCTGCTTTGATTTGATATTGGATGATTGGCTGTACTCCTCCCTCAGTTTTGAGACCTCCTCGCTTAGCTGGAACCCCGCAGGCACGTATATGCTTATGAGCTCCGTGCCGTAACCCCTCACGGATCTAAGCTTCTTTATCTCTTTGAGCATATTGTACTCGTTCTTCATCGGATCAGCTCAGCCTATTCTCCTCTTCCCGTTCATGTAAGGCTGCAGTGCCTCGGGCACGGCTATGCTCCCGTCTTCGTTCAGATAGTTCTCTACTATTGCAACAATAGCGCGCGTAGTTGCAATAGCAGTAGAATTTAAGGTATGCGCGTACTTCCTTTCTCCGCCTTCATCGTACTTTATGTCAAGCCTTGCTGCCTGCCAGTCGGTGCAGTTTGAGCATGAGACCATCTCACGGTACTTGTCCTGCGCAGGCATGTACGCCTCAAGATCGTATTTTCTTGCTGCCACCGATCCTATATCGCCGGCGCAGATGTTCACCAGCCTGTAAGGTATCTTGAGAAGTGAGAAAAGTTCCTCTGCGTTGGCTATGAACTCGCTGAAGATCGCCCACGAATCCTCCTGCCGCGCGACTGCGAACTGCTCTATCTTGTAGAACTGGTGCACCCGGAATATGCCTTTGGTGTCTTTGCCGTGCGATCCCGCCTCCCTCCTGAAGCAGGGGCTTATCCCTATATATCTCTTCGGAAGCTCCTTTGCAGAGAAGAGTTTGCCTGCATGCATTGCCGCTATGGCATGCTCTGACGTTGAGATGAGGAAAAGCTCGTCATCGACCTTCTCCCTCTCCTCCAGGCCCTCTGCCTCGCTAGCCTCAACCGCCCTGTACAATGCATCTTCAAATTCGGAGAGAGCAGTCACTCCGCGATAATACTCTTTCTTAAGCATAAGTGGCGGGGCCACAAGCACGTATCCCTTCTTAACCAATGTATCTATGGTAAACCTTATCAGCGCCTGTTCCAGCAGCGCAGCGTCCCCTTTCAGATAATAGAACCTTGCTCCTGACACTTTTGCAGCCTGCTCCATGTCGAGTAGTCCTAGTTTAAGCAGTGATTCCTCATGCCCTGGCAGTTTTTTTCTGACAGGCTCGCCTACAGTCTTGAGCGTAACGTTCCCACTCTCATCGCTTCCCGCAGGCACCTCCTTATCGAGTACATTTGGCATATTCCAAAGTATGCTCTCCATCCTTCCGGTATAGTTCAGGGCTTTCTTCTCAAGCTCGTCTATCTGGTCCTTTATGCCCGCCAGCTCCATTATCTTGGCATTGTCGGGTTCTTTCTTCTCCTTCCTGAGCTGCGAAACCTCCATGCTGCCCTTGTTCCTTTTGCTCCTGAGCTCCTGCACCTGTGCCTGAAGCTTCTTGTACTCCTCGTCTATCTCTAGCAGCTCCTCGAAAGGATACTCGCTCCCCCTTTTGGCAAAAGAGGCCCTTATCTCATCAAGGCGCTCCCTCACATATCTTGCATTCAGCATCTTAATCCATAGGTATAAGAAGGTAAATCATTATTAATCTTAATCCTCTTCATTCCACAAGAGGCTGTGCGGGGGTGGCAGAGCCTGGCCAAATGCGACGGGCTTAGGACCCGCTTCCATTAGTGGATGCGAGAGTTCAAATCTCTCCCCCCGCATTTATCAAAACTACGCTTCAATGTTCAATCCAAATATCCGGACTGGCCATTCCGATGGCATGCAAGATCCCTCCATACCTGCAGTGCCAATAAAACCTTCTCCTAGGCGTTTTCAAGCCGTCACGCCAGGCACAGCCTACATATCACTTACAAAGCTCAGGAGCGATCTCCTCAAGCATGGTGCCAGATGCCTTTGTTACCTCGTTAACCAGGACAGTGGCGTATGCTCCAGAAGGTATCGAGAATCCCAATGCGATTGTCCCGTCCTGCTCTGCGAAAGAGAGATCCTTGAATGGTGAGAGGAGAGGTCTGTATGTGCCGCGCATGCTGAGTTCCGGCATACCCTTCACCTTGAAGGCATCCTTCGTTATTCCAAGTGTTTCCATCGCCTCCTTCTCCTGCTCTCCGAGTACCCTTTCATCGGTATCGTACCCCACTATACTTCCTAGCCGGAATCCTTCCCCTTTTTCAGCTGCAACCCCGATATCGGGGAAGCCGTACGCATTGCTGCCGCAGCTCCTCTCAGAATCGAAAACATTCTCCCGTACTCGATTCTCCAGTGCAGCATTGAATATGAGCGATTCTACTGCGTGGACAAACATGAGGGTTATGCCCCTTGGCAGCACCCTGAGTGAATTGACATAGTTATCGTACTGTGCCATGTATCTTATCACGGCTATCTCGTTCCTAAGGTATCTCGGGAAATAGTTCTCTGCTTCCCTGAAATCATGCCTTTCCGCAAGCCTCTCCCTTGCTTCCACCGATTCCGGATTCCTCTCATTCTTGGTGTTGGTGAGGAAATCCATAACGGCCGCCTCAAATTCCCCTTTTATTAAGTGCAGGCCGACGCTGAAGTTGTTCAGCCTGTATCCGAATCTCTGCGAGTCGAAGTAGTTGGGGAACATGCCGTCAAGCTCATCAAGTATGCCTTCTGCCCTTCCCGCTGTCGCTCCTAACACCCTTATGGCGAAAGAGTTCCCGATGTTGCTTCCCATATCGACGCCGTTGCTTTTCCATGCGCCATTTATGGATATGTCCTTGATCCTTATCCTTTCCAGATCCGCAGGGCTCACTCCGTAGATGCTTGCGAGCTGCGTGGATACCGAGGCACGGTCCTTCACTCCCGCATATCCTATGGATTTCCTTCCCCTTCTCAGCATCTTCGCGATGGAGAGCAGAGCCCTTATCGTTTCCCATCCCTTTTTCTGCAGTACGAAAGTGGTGAATTTCCCTTCGGGGACCTCTTCCTCTCCAAGCACATCGGCAGTGAATTTGATGCCCTCTCTTAAGATCATTCCTTTCCCTGTAATCTCCCTTACGATGAAATCATCTGGATCCTTCTTGATATCACCTCCTGTGCCGTCTTTACGTGAAAGCGTCAGCATCTGCTCATCTATATTAAGCTTTCTTTTCAATACTTATTAAGTGATAAGGTTGAAAGACGAAACCTTCGTGGAACGGGTCCTTCATCGTCTTGTCAAGAAGCATATCTCCGGCACAACCATGGGCTCTGCGATATCCAAGGCAAAAGAGCTCAACGACAAGAACTTTCTCACTTCGATAACATACCTTTCAGGAAGTGCCGACACAAAGGCGAAGGCGAAGTACTCGACGGCAGCTTACTCGGAGCTTATACGAAGGGTCGGTAGGTTGGGTCTTAAGGCCAGTGTGCACATCTACGCCGAGCAACTGGGCAGCAATATCGACAGGAAGCTTTTCGTAGAGAACGTCAACGAGGTGCTTGCTGCCGGAAATCGATACGGCGTATTTCTCTGGCTAGATCTTGATCCCTCTGAGATGTACGCCGCTGGGGAGTTCGAGGGTGCGAAGGGACTTGGTTTTGTCACTTACCCTGAAAATGCGAGAAAGTACACGCGACTGTATCATGCAAAATCCCTCAAGGCGGTGTTCGGCCATTCAAGGGCGAAGAGCGATGATGTCCTTGACGAGGTAAACTATCTCTCTGAGCATGCAAGCAATCTAGTCCTTGCCTCGTTTCCCGAGAGTGTCGTAAGCAAGCTGCTGAAGAACGGCAAGATAAAAAAGCGCCTGACCTTCGAGTTCGGCCTTGGCTATGGCATCAAGAAGCTTAGGAAGATGGCCAAGAGAGGCGCCAGTCTTAGTGTCAATATACCATTCGGTAAGGACTGGACAGAGTACGCTTCGCGCAATCTTGCGGATGGCTACATGAAGTTTTTCATAGACAAGCTTCTTAGCGAGGAAAAGGAAGAGCGTGACTGAATGGAGGTAATACGCTCTTCTGTAATGCTGCATGGATCGGAAGTCGGCGAAGCGCTCGGCGAGGTGCTTGTGACAGGGGCCAGTGGCCGTCTGGGAAGGTCATTGATACCCTTGCTCCAGTCAATGGGCTATACCGTGCGTGCGCTTGCGCAGAGGAAAGAAGGCATCATCTCGCTTCCGCAGGGAATCCTGCCGTACTTCGGAGACCTGTGCGACAGAAAAGCGCTTCGCGATGCTTGCGATGGGGTACAGTCCGTATATCATCTCGCATCGATAGTCAGCCAGCACAAGGCGAAGCCTGAGAACATACTGCGGGTCAATGTGGAAGGTACAAAGTGCGTCATCGATGCCGCAGAAGCCGCAGGTGCAGGCAGATTCTTCTTCTCAAGCACTGTTGACGTTTACGGCAGCAAGCGGCACGGAGTGCTTACAGAAAGCTCTGAAACAAGACCCAACGATATGTATGGGGAGAGCAAGCTGCTTGCGGAGCGAGAGATCGCAGAGCACGGTTCAATGCGCAACGCAATATTCCGGATAGCTGCCATATACGGGCCTGGCTTCGAGGGTTCGTTTTTCAAGGTCATGCGCGCCATCAAGTCGGGCAAGATACTGGTCATAGGCAGCGGGACCAACGTGCTTGCCCTGGTACACGTACGGGATCTCCTGGAGGCATTCAGGCTTGCCACAGCTTCAGACAAGGCCCTTGGCGTTTATAACATAGCAGACGGGGAAAGTCACACGCAGGAGGAGCTTCTCAGAAAGGCAGCGGAGATGATAGGCGCAAGCCCTCCCGCCTCTCATGCACCAGAGCCGTTGGTCAGGATACTCGCAAAGAGGCGAGGCCTTGACTCCGACGAGCTAAGGTTTATAACAAGCAATAGGCAAATAGATATATCGAAAGCGAGGAAAGAGCTGGGCTTCAGGCCCGTTATTGGGATTGATAATGGCGGAAAGGAACTCGCGCGGCTCTTTCTCTCCTCAACGCATGGTTGATCAAAATGGCTACGAAGATCGGAAAGACCGAGAAATACATAAATGAGAGGCTCGAAGAGAAGGGGGCTCTTCTCTTCATGGTAGTTGACCCGCTGGATTATGACTCCGTCGAAACCGCGGTAAATACAGGCGCAGATGCGGCCGATTCGGGCGCTGACCTGATCCTTGTCGGCGGCAGCCTCGGCGCGCAGGGGCTGCTTCTTGACGGTGTCACGAAAGGGATAAAAGACGCTTCCGATGTGCCCGTCGTCCTTTTTCCAGGAAACATAGCGACTCTTAGCAGTCATGCCGACGCGATATACTTCATGTCTATGCTCAATGCCAGGAATCCTTACTGGATAACGCAGGCACAGACGGCAGCTGCGCCTACCATCCGCAGCATGGGCATCGAGCCACTGCCTGTAGGTTATATAGTCGTCTCTCCCGGGGGTACCGTCGGATGGATCGGCGACACCAACCTTGTGCCGAGGGAGAAGCCTAAAATTGCTGCCTCTCTCGCACTAGCAGGGCAGTATCTGGGGAACAGGTTCATAATTACCGACACGGGATCGAATCCCCAGCTGCAGGGGCAGGGCCCCGTGCCTCCCGAGATGATACGCGAAGTACGGAAATGGACAGACGTTATCTACATAGTGGCGGGAGGCATACGCACCCCCGAGGACGCAAGGAACTGCGTGAAGAATGGCGCAGACGCTGTGCAAGTGGGTACTGCGATAGAGAAGTCAAGGAACGCGAAGGCCGTCACACGGCTTCTGGCCGATGCCGTCAAAGAGGAAGGGGCAAGGCGCGGGAAGGCATGATGGTTGCGATGCGCGAGCTTGCTTCTGTAGAGATAGGCATTGCCATCGAAGAGCTCAAGCCCAGGATCGAATCGGGCTACCTGCGCAAGTTCTATGATCTGGGATCGGGCTCGTTCCGCTTCGTGTTCTACAAGGAGAAGCAGAACACTTCCGTATACTGCAGGCTTCTGCGCGCATTGAATGAAACATCATTCGCAGAAGAGGCAGGCGCAGCAACACCGTTTGCCATGGGGGTTAGGAAGCGGATAGAGAACACGCTGCTGACCGGACTTGAACAGCACGGATCCGACCGCATAGTCCTGATGCGTTTCTCAAAGAAAGGGTATACTCTTGCAATAGAGATGTTCGGCAAGGGAAACATCATACTTATGAACAGCTCCGGAATAATTGAGCTTGCTTACCGGCGTCTTTCTTTCAAAGATAGGGAAATAAAGCCAGGGGTAGCATACTCCCTTCCCGGACCATCGGGGCTCAACCTGTTCGAGTCGGATGAAAACTCGATAATAAGCGCGATAACCGCAGCTCCGAATGAGGGGAAGGCGATAAACCTCCTATCCGGAATACTCAACATCGGGCCGTTGTATCTTGAAGATATACTGAACAGGAGCGGGATAGACCCAAAGGGCAGGATACCTGAAGGCGCGGAGAAACGTCTCGCTCAAGAAGTGCTGGCATTCGCATCACGTGCAAAATCGGAGAAGCCGCGCGTGTACCTCAGGGAAGGCAAGATCATCGATTACGCAATATGCAGCATAGAAAAATATTCCGGTGAAGACTCCAGGGAATATGCCACGCTCGGCGCGATGCTAGACAGCATACATCTTGGTGAAAGATCCGCCCCGCTAGACGATGGCCTAAGCGCACGCAGGCTAGAGATCAAAGCAAACATAGATAAGCAAAGGCAGCTGTCTTTATCCATGCGGGAGGAGGCCGTGAAATCCGCCGAAGCAGGCAAGTTGATATTCGAGAATATGCATTCAATAAACCGGCTGATAAGCTTCGCGCGAGAGAGGAAGCGTGCCACGATCGAGGATCTCATGGAGAGCTTTCCCGAGTTCGATATGCTTGGCATAGATCTCAAGGGCAAGAAGATAAAGCTGATTTTGGGCGGATCCTGAATGATGGAGATAACCTTTCTTGGAACATCCGGGTCCGCGCCAGGCAAGGAGCGTGGCATGCCCTGCGTGTCACTGACGCGTAACGGCGAGCTCTTCCTGTTCGACTGCGGCGAAGGCACTCAGATGCAAATGTTAAAGTACGGGATAAACGGCTATAAGCTAAAGTGCATCTTCCTGAGCCACGCTCACGGCGACCATATAATAGGCGTAGCCGGACTCCTGCGTACGCTTGCTCTCAACGGCAGGAAGGAGCCGCTGAGGATATTCATACCCCGCGGATACGAACACACCGTACGAAGCCTTGTCGTTTTCGACAAAGCCGTGCTTGGCTACGATGTCGAGGTCAGCGGCGTAGGGCAGGGTTCAGTATACAAGGGAAAGGATTTCGAGGTTTTCTCCTTCAGGCTGAATCACACCATACCTACTGTCGGGTATCTCTTTCGCGAGAATGACAAACTAAGCTTCATCAAGGGCAAGTGTGAGAAACTGGGCATAAAAGGTGAGATGTTCTCAAGGCTCGAGGAAGGCAAAAGGATACGGGTTGACGGCCGGAGTATAGGGATAAGGCAGGTCACCCTGCATAAGTCCGGCATAAAGGTGGCTTATGTGGCTGACACAAGGCCATCTGCGAACGCCGCTAAGGCGGTGCTCTCGGCCGATATCCTGATACACGAATCATCCTACTCATCGGAGCAAAGCGGACTAGCATCCGCAAGGAAGCATTCAACCTCACAGGAGGCCGCTACAATAGCAAAAAGGGCAAAAGTCAAGTCCCTCATCCTGACTCACTTCAGCACAAGATACAAATCCACCGAAGCGTTGGAGCGCGAGGCGCGGAAGGTTTTCCCGAAGACCTCGGCAGCATACGACGGGTACACCGTCAAGGTATGAGCAATACCTATGGATATAAAATATCTAGCTGAGAATACAGATGCAGGGAGGCATAGTCTAACGGTAGGACGGCAGATTGACATTCTGCAGACCAGAGTTCGACTCTCTGTGCCTCCATTGCCTACTTCCGCACAGTCGCATATTTTTCGGCCATGGCCATACCTTTCTAATATCCAAGGTAACATTAAAAAACAGTAACATCGTAATCTGTCCGTTGTCCATGCCGGCTTTAAGGGCGTATCTGCTACCTTTGGCATTACTCCTCATGCTCGCAGGAGCCATGCGCGCCCCAAATCTAGCTGCAATAATGTTCTTCGGGAGTCAAGGAAGCAATAGCACCAGTCTCACCTCAACGCCATCAAACACTTCAAACAGCACTTTAACCTTACCTGTGGTAATGCTCAATTCTTCCACACTAGCGGGAACCATCTCCCCCTCAACGATTTCAAACCCGATGCCGCAAAACGCTGTCAACGCAGCCACCATAAATGCAAAGGCATCCTCTCTTGTTCCTGACAACACCGTGATTGACAGCGGGCAGGCTGTGACCTACACTCTTTCTATCTCCGGAGGCACGGGGCCTTTCACTGCAAACCTCCTTTATTATGGGAATAGAACGGTGGCCAATACCGTACTCGCCTCTGGCGCCGGAACCATCACATTCGGAACACAATATCCATCCTCACCTACTTCGTACATAGCCTTAATTGCTGACGACGGAACCTCGCCTGCATTTATATTCAACTCAACGTCGAATTCCATTACCGTAAACCGTGCGCCTTCGGCCGGTCCGCTGATTCCAAACGTATCCCAAATCTTATCGGGCCAGGCCTTTACTTATAACCTCATCATCTCCGGAGGCACGGGGCCGTTCATTGCAAACCTCATCTATTCTGGGAACGGAATTGTCGCAAACACAATTGTGCTTCCCAGCCAAGGAACTCTCACTTTCGGTGCACAAAGCCCGGCCTCCACCACCTCCTACCAGGCCGAAGTTACTGACGAGGGGACCTCGTATCCATTCCTGTTCAATTCGATTTCAAATACCCTGGTCGTAACAGGTGCGCCTACCCCTGGCCTTTCTACGACTGGCCAGTACGGCGGACAGCAAAAGAACATCCTTAACTATTCATACACAAAGCACTCAGCTTCGGGGAGGATCGACACTGCGAACGGTAATTATATACTCATATATGGAAGCAGCTTCCTGCACTCAATCTCAATCTCTTCTGCGGATTCCATCGCAGCCAACCTGCTGATAATCAACCAGGCCTCTCCGTTTGCAAACGTGGCCGGTCCGAGTGCACAGGCTTACCAGTACTTTCAGATAAATTCAAGCTCGCTTCTCGCAAACGGAAATGCGACTGACAATACGATAGACAATTACTTATCAGGCGTAGCTTACAATTTCTCCGTGCCGATATCCTGGGTGAGCGCACTGGGAATAAGCAGCGGCAACATACGCCTACTCCGGTACAACTATCCGACTTCCAGCTGGGAGGCAGTGCCAACTTCATATTCCCATTCGAACTCGACATCCTACTTCTACGAGGCACTATCTCCGTCAATGTCTACCTATGTTGTAACTTACACTACGCAAAACACGGTGGCAACAGGAACCAGCATATCGATGACCATGCCTGTGGGATACTCGCAATACTTCTTCGGGGCAGGCGAGACTGCCGGTTCATTCTCTACCGGCACCGGAACATCGGATAACCTTGTCAATTTCAAGTACGCCAATCCAGGCGGCGGTTCATATTACGTGGTGGGCCTTGCTCATTCTAGCAGCTCTACGGGGAGCATGACCTTCGGTTCAAAATCGGGCCAGGGGTCAGCTCTCGCTGGCATAGGCGCAAACGTCCTCTTCTCAAACGGGGTATTATTCCGGGGCAATACCACTTCAGGAACATCTCTCCCCGTCTCTTACACTGTAGCGGCATCAAACAGCTTTGTTATACTAATATTCGGGGAAGGCGGGAGCACGTTCAGCTCGGCCCCCTCTCTGCCGCCAGAATGTACAAGGCAGACAGATGCTACCCAGTCACCGAAAGCCGAGGTGGAGATTGCAGTATGCGGTTCGCAGGCAAGTTCGACTTACACAACCACTCTGAGTTCTTCGGCAACCGCTGGCATGGCTTTCGCCGCCTATGTCTTTCCTCCATACAGTGTATTCTTCGATGACAACACAATAACCGGGACAAGCTCCGCCGGTACCATAACGACCAACGGCAATACTTACGCAAGCGGCCAGAACGCAATGATAATAGGCCAGAATACCATAACGGCGAACCCTCCCTCTGGCTATACTTTCAATAGCTGGTGGGTCAGCAACATCCTAAACCTCACCGTCCTCGGCAACACCGCCAATCCTACCACGCTGATAGTCCGTGGAAACGGTACTGTAAATGCCATCTACCAGCAAACTCCAGTCCCTGTTTCTACATTTGCTGAGAACGGCCTGCCTTTCACCGGTGAAAAATGGTTCGTCACTTACAACGGCGCAACCTCAAACGCTGTGGTGCCCAATAGCATAACATTCGCCGTATCCTCCGGCAGCCATGCTTTCACTGTTTCAAATGTTGTACTGGGGCCTACCACATTCATTCCAAACCCTTCATCAGGGTCACTCACATCTGGGGGCACTCAAACCATAAACTTCTCCCCTGCGGCCCTTGCTCCCCCCGCGCTGTTCGTTGAAACAGGACTGCCTTCAGGGGCAGTGCAATGGGGCGTAACGTATAACGGGATTTCGGCGTACGAGGGCATGAGCAACTGGGTGGCCGCTAACAGCTATCCTATACCGATAGGCTCCAGCGGATGTACAACGTCTGGCACGTACATCTATTGCATAGGCGGGGATCCGACAGTTGAATTTGCCACTGCAAACGTGTATTATGCAAATACACTTTCAACAAACGCCATCACTCTATGGGCCCCTACCAATTCCTATCCGAGTCTGGTAGGCGGCGAACAATGCAGTACAAATTCCATAAGCGCCACGATAGGCTGCGTCGGGGGGCTGGTAGGCACGGGGGCTACTCCCACCTCTTTGTCCTACTACGCACCTCTTATAAACGGAGGCGCAGGCATCGGCAGCTGGACGGCATCCAGCTCTTACCCTACACAGATAAACGAGCACCAGTGCGCTGCCTACAACAACGCGGAGTACTGCGTGGGCGGAGAGGTAGGGGCAGTAGCATCTTCCATATTCACAAACTCACTGTACTACTCCCAACTTTCATCTACAGGCTTCAGTCCATGGATTGCTGCGAACACTTATCCTACCAATGTTGAAGTGGAGGGCTGCACTGCGTATTCCGGATATCTGTACTGCGTCGCAGGATTCAACGGCATACCTACTAACGCCTTCATAAACAACGCATATGCCGCACAGATAGCAAGCAATGGAAACACGCTTGCGTGGACTGCAGCCAATTCCTATCCGCATCCCGTAGACCAGAATTCCTGCGTTTCCGCCTCTGGTTATATCTACTGCGTAGGCGGATACACCCCTCCTGTAGTCACAAACCTCACCTTCATGGCCTCTCTCTCAGGATCAAGTATAGGGAAATGGCGGGGCACAACGCCATATCCTGAAAACACAAACATGCGCTCCTGCGTTGTTGAGAACAAGAATGTCTACTGCATAGGCGCAGTAGGATCTGTGGCAAGCAACATCCTCAACAATGTGTACTATTCGGAAACATCTCCTGCAAATACAATAACCTTACTCGTTACGAATCCCGGTAATTTTCTTTACACTATTCCAAACACCATAATAAACGGAATAACGTACGTGCCTTCAGTTCCCACAGGCAATATGATAACTGGAAACACCCTTGATGTCGCGTTCGGTTCAATCCCCAACCTAACCTCGGTTTATAATCCTGTGCTTTTCGGCCAGAATGACATACTAACCTCTAACGTGTATCCCTCTGACGGCGTTAACATAATCATAGATGGGTCACAAGTCGCGTCAGGTACCGGTAGCGTATCATACACTGAGAATGCCCTTTCCGTAGGGCTTCATACCGTGACATCGTACGACACCGCTGATGGTTATTCAAACACGCTGATACTTGACGTAGAGCGGAGCATAGGTACGATCTACTGCTTGGGAGGAGAAACAAACCAGTATTCCGGATATATTCATTCTTACTTCTCAAATTCTGTTGAGTACGGTACTCTGTCTAGCAGCGGCATAGACTCATGGCACGCAACGACCCCATATCCATTCAACATTTCCTTCCACAGCTGCACTTCGTACAACAGCACTGCCTATTGCATAGGCGGCAAGACCCCTGACGGAACATTCCTTTCCAGCACGTACTACGCTCCAATCTCCTACTCCGGGGTAGGACAATGGGCAACAACAAACGCATACGCTTTCAATGTAGCAGGAAGCGCCTGTGTATCCTACAGCGGAGCAGTATACTGCATAGGAGGAAAGGACAGCAGCGGCCTTTACTACGGAACATCCGAATATGCCAACGTTCTCACGACAAATACTCTTGGTGCCTGGCAGCCCACGACCGCATATCCCATAAACGATGCTTTTCAGAGCTGCGTCACGTACGGCGGAACCGTGTACTGCATAGGCGGCGAGACAACCGGAAACATTCCCACAAATGCTGTCGAGTATGCGCCTTTGTCATCAGCCGGAATAGGGTCATGGGTTGCTACAAATTCCTATCCTCTAGCAACGGATTTCTTCCAGTGCGCACAGAATAACGGATACATCTACTGCGCAGGCGGCGGAGGAAGCACCTCTCCTGCAAATGTATACTACGCGCAGATCCTGCCAGGCGGGAGCGTCAGTTCCTGGGTATCCACAAACGCGTATCCAAATCAAGTGGCTTATGAGCCCTGCACCGCCCTCAGCGGATATGTATACTGCATCGGGGGGCAGAGTACATCAAAGGGGGGAGGCGGATTCCTCAATGAAACGTACTATTCAAGGATTCTTCCAACAAATGTGCTCGGCTCATGGTCCCCCACTGCTGTCTATCCATTAAACATAAGTATTGAGCAATGCCCAATCCAGCAATTCTACTCCACGAGCTTCTCCGAGACAGGGCTTCCTTCAGGAAGCAGCTGGAACGTGATATACAACAACGGCCTACAATCCTCAACATCTTCCACAATAAACTTCGTGACTACCTTCGGAAACTTCCTATTCAGCGTAGCAAGCCAGGTGATAAGCCTCACCACTTACTTTGCAGATCCATCCGGCGGTACCATTCAATCGGGAAGCCTCCAGAACATATTATTCTCTGTCCCGATTCCATTTTCCAGCACTCCCGCGGGCACATTCCTTCTCTCAAACACCCAGATAACCGACGGCCAAGCGTCTGTTGCAAACGCGGTCGTCTACGGCGGCTCCGGAGGCCCATATTCCGGACAATGGTCCTTCTTCCAAGGCAACCTGCTCTCCACCGCAAGCGTTCTAGCATCAACAATATCTGACGGTACAAATCCTTACGGCGTGGCCTTCAATCCTAACGGCACGCTTGCATATGTTACGAATCACGGCAGCGCAACTGTCAACGTGATAAACGTAGCGACAAACACTGTAGTAAATACAATAAACGTCGGAACAAACCCGTCCGGGGTGGCGTTCAGTCCCACCGGTTCGTTCGCATACGTTGCCGCTGCGGGCAGCAGCGCTGTCGACGTAATAAACGTTGCTACAAACAGCGTAGCTTCTACAATATCCACTACAGCGACGCCTTCTGCAGTGGCATTCTCCCCTAATGGCACCATTGCATACGTCGCGCATTACACAAGCCCAGGCACGATTAGCAAGATATACGTGCCTTCAAATACAGTGGTCAACACGATAGATGTAGGTGCGTATCCGCATGGGGTCGCCTTCAA
>JAKATZ010000009.1 GCA_021827925.1 Microcaldota archaeon
TGATGCGAAGGAAGGCAGGATTATTATTACGGCAATGGTACTGCTCATACTTGCCGCGATGACTGCGATCGCAAGGATATGACTGCTTAAGTCAGTCAAGCTTCTCCATTTGGAGTATGTCTGCGGTCTTTAGGATTCCGAACAGCTTGTCCTGGTCAGTAGGAGCCTGCTGCACCTTCCACCCCAATATCTGCTGATACGCATCATGCGGAGTCTTTGCGTCTATCTCAAGAACCATTATGAATGTTGGCGGAGCAGTGACGGGCCAGGTAAGATTAGTTCCCTTGAGCATGTACTGTATCCTGAATTTTGACATCGCATCTACCATTAGGGGTTCTCCAGAGAGGATATTTAAGCTTGACTTTTGGGCATCGTTTACTTTTGTACCCTTCCCGTGCATTGCGTTAGATTTATAGGAGTGAGTTTCCAGTTAGGAAGGTGATTGGATGGGAAAGCCGGTTATAAACAAAGGCCTTGAAGGCATATACATGACCGAGTCCAGGATATGCAAAGTGGACGGGAAAGCGGGCAAGCTATACTACAGGGGCTATCCGATAGAGGCTTTGGCGCGCCACTCGTCATTCGAGGAAACGTGCTACCTGATACTGTATGGAAGGCTGCCGACGAGAAAAGAGTTTGATAGATTCGATATGCTGCTTAAGAAGGAGAGAGCACTGCCGCAGGGCATTCTTGACATAATAGAGGAAACTGTAGGGAGGGCGGACGTGATGGACATACTCAGGACAGCAGTCTCGGCTCTTCCTGCATACGATCCAGACGCATACAATAAGAGTAAGGCTTCTGAGGTAAGGGAGAGCGTAGCCTTGATCTCAAAACTGGGCAGCATTGTCGCCACAATCGGCAGAGTCTCACAGGGGGAGCCGATAGTGAAACCTGACCTTTCACTAAGCCATGCAGGGAATTTCCTGTACATGCTTAATGGCAGAAGGCAGGGAACAGAAGAGGCAAGACTTTTAGATACGATGCTGATACTTCATGCCGAGCATAGTTCGAATGCGTCAACCTTCTCGGCCCTTGTGACCGGGTCTACGCTATCAGACCTTTATGCTGCGGTCACATCAGGTATAGGAACACTCAAGGGGCCGCTTCACGGAGGCGCTGACAGCGCGGCCCTGAAGATGATGAATGCGATAGGAAGGCCTGAGAATACTGAGAGATACATTAACAGGGCCCTGGCAGGAAAGCAGAGAATCATGGGATTCGGACATCGAGTCTACAAGACTTACGATCCGAGGGCCAGGATAATTAAGAAGGATCTTGAGTCTTTGCAAAAGCATGCCTCAAAGGAAGTGAGACGGCTTACGGCAATAGCGCTGAGGGCTGAAAAGATGATGGTGGAGAAGCTCGGAAAGACGCACAATATATGGCCAAACGTTGACTTTTTCTCAGGACCCGTGTACACTGCAATAGGGATACCGGAGGACCTCTTCACCCCGCTGTTTGCGGTGAGTAGAGTGCCTGGGTGGTGCGCACATATGATAGAGTATTGGGAGGATAACAGGCTGATACGGCCTTTAGAGTATTATACAGGTAAGGTGGATCGCGAGTACGTTCCGATGGGGAAGCGAGGCTAGGCTTTCACCGCGCCGAGGCGCTTTGCATGTTCTGCGCCATTAAACCTTATGCCGAGGTACTCAGATATCTTCAACGCATCGCTGAGGGAACTGTCAAGGCAGGAGCTTGCACCTGGCGAGGGGGTGATGTTGAAGATCAGGCCCTCCTCGTCTATCTTCGCGCCGCCTACGATCAGGGAGCCCTTATTCTCGTCTATGACCTGTGGCCTTATGCCACCCATGTGTTTCTGGAAGGTTAGGTCCGAGTATTTCAGGGATGGGACTATTCTTCCTGCCTCTTTTTTTAAGAATTCGTACTTGCCCAGAAGTGGAGTCATATAAAGAATGTTCCTCCGGATTATCCGTGATATATCCTTGTTTAGCAATACATTCTTCAGAGTAGACATTGTTTTGAAGTCGAAATCAAAAGTCCGCATGTAATCCAGCGTGGTGCTGTTGTTATGTCGCTCAAGTTGCAGGGGTATCGTTACGGTAGGCCCGAAGCGCGTTATCTTTGGATTGGCTATGTCTGGATCCCCATGGATTGCCGCAAATGGTATGCCGCCTTTCTGGACGCGGTATACCTTGCCGTTGAGGACCTTTGGACATGTGTAAAAATTTCCACCGACAGAGAGAACGGAGAGATTCCTTTCGTATCCCATGGATTTTGCAAAGAAGAGGCTGTACGCGCCAGTTGCGAACACGACAAATCGCGCAGCGTGGACGCCTCTTCTTGAGCGTATCTCGAAACCGTTTTTGGATCGCGATATGCCGAGAACCTCGTTCCCGAGGGAGATCGAGACGCGATCCTTCCCCAGCTTCTTCGCACTCCGTATAAACGAGTGCGTGAGCTCGCCGAAGTTCACCATATACCCCTTGTCGGAGAGAAGGGCCATTACCTTCTCGGAATGCGGTCTGCCTTCCATCACTTTCGGCTCGATTTTTTCAAGCAAGTTCGCGCCTATCTTCCTTATTCCGGGAAAAAGGCGCTTGAGCCAAGACGAATACAGGGACTCCAGAGATTCTATTTCCTCTTCACCTATACCGAGCACCATTTTCTGGCATTGCGCTATCACGCGATCGCGCTCTTTCGAAGGAATCGAGGATGTGTAGCGCAGCAGCATCTCGGCTGCCGATTTTATGTGCCTGGCGTTCTTTTCGGTGTAGTTTGTCTCGATGTCTCCGAAATGCAGGGTCTGGGCATTGTTGCGGGTATTTGAATTCAGCAGCGCAAAATCGTCGTATTTCTCAATCAGCGCAATCTTCCGTATGTCAGTGTATCCAGAAAGGGTGTACAGAAGGGAAGCGCCAGTTATCCCGCCGCCGACTATAAGCACATCGTATTCTCCAGACAAAACATCACTTGCTTATTCTCTTCGCTATGTACTTGCACATGCCGGATGTGCTGCTTCTGCCCCCAAGGTCGCGTGTCTTTACTCCTTTGGAGATCGCAGCCTCGACGCCCTTTCGTATAGCGCTTCCTGCCGCTTCGATACCCATCCATTCGTACATCATTGCTTCCGAAAGTATGGTTGCTACAGGATCTGCTATGCCCTTGCCCGTATATTTTGGCGCTGACCCGTGCACGGGTTCGAACATCGCGTACCCCGCGCCTATGTTAGCGGAGGGACCTACCCCGACCCCGCCCACTATCATCGCTGCTTCGTCCGATAGTATATCCCCGAAAAGATTCTCAGTGACAATTACATCGTACGATTCTGGTTTCTTTATCAGCCATTGCGCCATTGCGTCGACATGAGCCTCGTCTATTGAAACACCGGAGTGCCCGCCTGCGGCGCGCAGTATTGATTCTTTGAAGAGGGAATCTGATTCCTTTAATATGTTGCCCTTGTGGACTATGGTGAGATGCCTGCGCCTCTTTTTCGCCAGCTGCAGTGCAAATTTTCCTATCCTCTCGCTGGCTCTTCTCGTGATCACCCTGAGGGCCATTGCGGTGTCTTCAGAAACCCTAAAATCAAGCCCGGAATACATACCTTCGGTATTCTCGCGCACTATTATAAGATCAACACCGGGCTTCACAGCTTTTATCCCGGAAATGTTTTTTGAAGGCCTGACTCCGGCGTACAGTGAGAACATCTTTCTTATCTTAACTGCGGCGCTTATCTCAGAGCCGCCGCCCTCGGGAGTAGTCATAGGCCCCTTAAGCACGCAGTCGCTTCCCTTGAGCAGAGAGATCGTTTTTTCAGGCAGATTGGTACCGTACTTCTCTATCGCATTGAACCCTGCAACACCCACGGAGAGATCCATTGAGATGCCGAATCGTTCGTTCACTGCTTCGAGTATAGGAGTTGTGTTCTCGATGAGCTCAGGCCCGACACCATCGCCAGGAAGAAGAGCCACCTTCCACTTCCTTGCCATATGCCTACTGCTTGCCATTCTTGCCACCCATGATCTTTCCTGCGACGTAGTTCAGTACCCCTCCGGAGAGATAGTAGTCCGTCTCTGTCCGCGTGTCCAGCCTTACCGTGAGCTCGGTCTCGGTCTGCCTCGTCTCACCGGTGCGCGTGTAGGTCATGCTTATTCCCTGCCCTGGCCTCACTTCATTGCCGACTGCGATGCTTATCTCTTTGCTCCAATCGATCCCGAGGGATGCTATGTCATCGCCTTTCAGGAACTGCAGGGGAAGTATACCCATGCCTACGAGATTGCTGCGGTGTATTCTCTCGAAACTCTTCGCTATCACTGCCCGTACTCCAAGCAGCATTGGACCTTTTGCTGCCCAGTCGCGGGAGCTTCCGGAGCCATACTCTGAACCTGCGAGCACGACAAGCGGCACCTTCTCCTTTCCGTAATCCATAGCGGCATCGTATATCGTCAGCTTCCTGTTTTCCGGAAATTTATAGGTGAAACCTCCTTCCTCTCCGCCCAGCATAAGGTTCTTTATCCTGTTGTTTGCGAATGTACCACGCATCATTACCTCATGGTTGCCTCTTCGCGAACCGTAGGAGTTGAAGTCCTTAGGATCTATTCCTTTTGAGATAAGATACTTGCCCGCAGGACTATCCTTACCTATCGCGCCTGCAGGAGAGATGTGGTCTGTCGAGATCGCGTCCCCAAAGACGGCGAGCACGCGGGCATTCTTTATGTCATAAGAAGAAGGTGGATTGACATAGAAGAATGGAGGCATGCGTATATATGTGCTGGAATCATCCCACTGGTACATCTTCCCCAAGGGGCTTTCCATATTGTTCCAGTAAGGATTGACGGAGTAAAGGCTGCTGCCGTATTCCGAATTGAACATCGCGGTCTTTATCACAGACGAAGTGACTGCCCCGATCTCCTCTTTTGTAGGCCATATGTCCTTGAGATATACGTCTTTGCCGTTGACACCCCTGCCCAGCGGCTCCTTCGTCAGGTCCTTTAGCACAGTGCCTGCTATCGCAAAAGCGATTAGAAGAGGAGGCGACATCAGATAGTTTGCACGGACATCGCGGTGGATCCTGGCTTCGTAATTCCTGTTTCCTGAAAGCACAGCAGCCACTGCTAGGTTGTGGGCGTTTATGGCCTCGCTCTGCTTTTCGATCAGCGGGCCGCTGTTTCCTATGCAGGTTATGCAACCGAAACCGACAAGCCCGAAGCCGAGTTTTTCGAGATACTCTAGAAGACCTGCCTTGCGCAGGTAGCCGGCAACTACCCGTGAGCCTGGCCCCAGGCTGGTCTTTACCTTTCTGGTGTCTACACTTAATCCTTTTTCAACCGCCTTCTTTGCAAGAAGACCTGCTGCAATCATGACCGTAGGATTGCTCGTGTTTGTGCAGCTTGTGATTGAAGATATTACCACATCTCCGTCGGAAAGGAGCACTTTCCCAACGCCTTCGTACTCTATCCCAACGCTTTTGATGATATCGTGAGTCGGAGCTCCCTTTATGCTTCCATTCTCAGTGGCCATGCTTTCAGAAGACCAGCGCGTATAGTCTGCACTGCTGAGCCTTTCTGCAGTATCGCGGCTTTCGCCCTCCTTGACAAGGAATGTTTCCTCGAAGTTCTCGCGTATGTCGTTAAGGGGGATCTGCTGCTTTGGCTGCGTAGGGCCTGAAACACTCGGAACTATATTGCCAAGATTCACGTCCAGTACATCGCTGTACGCTATAGTCTCGTAGTCAATCCCGAACATTCCCTGAGCAGCGTAGTACTTCTTGACAAGCTCTATATCAATCTTCTCCCTCCCCGTGACCTCAAGGTAATTTAGCGTTTCTGAATCTACAGGGAATATTGCTATCGTTGCCCCGTACTCTGGACACATGTTGGAAAGGGTTGCCCTGTCTGGCAGCGAGAGAGAGGATAAGCCTTCTCCGAAGAACTCGACAAACATGTTCACCACTCCCTTCTCCCTAAGCAGACGCGTTAGGGTGAGCGCAAAGTCGGTGGCGGTTACACCCTCGTTGAGCTTGCCGTGAAGACGCACACCTAGAACCCTTGGGGTTATGAATGATACAGGCTGGCCCAGAAGCGCGGCCTCGGCTTCTATGCCACCGACTCCGAAGCCTACGATACCCAGAGCGTCGACCATAGTAGTGTGCGAATCAGTACCTACAAGAGTGTCAGGGAATGCGATGGTTTCGCCATCGGCTTCTTTCGCCTTGCTTACACACGTGGCCAGATGTTCGAGATTGACCTGGTGGCATATCCCTGCTGAAGGGGGCAGCACATTGAAGCCGTTGAATGCCTTGCCGGCCCACTTGAGAAGGTGATACCGCTCCCCGTTGCGCTCCATCTCCCGCTTCTGGTTGAACTCAAGCGCATCAGGCGAATTGGATAGGTCTACCTGCACAGAGTGATCTATTATCAGATCCGTCGGTATAAGCGGCTGTATTAAATCGGCGTCATTGCCTGAGCGCGAAACGAATTCGCGCATTGCTGCGAGGTCCACGACAGCAGGGACTCCGGTGAAATCTTGCATCAGTACCCTCGCGACCTTGAATGGTATGTCACGCTCCGCAGGTTTCAATGGGTCCCATTCGGCAAGTGAGATAACGTCTTCATCCGTTATGCCCTTGCCATCCATATTCCTTATGAGCGATTCAAGGACTATGCGTATGGAGAACGGCAGCCTGCGTATACCCCTGAATCCTGCGGCTTCGAGTGCAGGAAGGGAATAATATTTTACTTCTTCCCCGTTTGAGAGCCCTATGTTATCTAGCAGCTTGGATCTTGGGGGCAGACTTAACGCCATATCTGAAACTTGTATCAATCAATTTAAATAAGTGAGCGGAAATGGGAATGCACTGCGAGTAAATTTTTAGCCTTATGCGTGGAATAGGAATCTGATCATATGAAGTACAGGCTTGTATGCTCCGCGTGCGGAATTGAGTACAACAGCAGTGAGGCGATACAAGCATGTAGGGATTGCAACGCCTTTCTGGAGGTCGTTTACAATGGCGTCGGAAGGATGCCCAGGGAAGCGGAGGAGTTCTGGGATTTCGAAGATCTCTTTCCGGACGGGAAGTACAGGCATTATGAGGTCGGATTCACACGGCTGATAGATAGTGTGGAGGAAGAAGGGCTGCAGCTCAAGCTTGAGATAGGGAATCCAACAAGGTCGTTCAAGGATCGCGGGTCGGTTATAGAGATCGCGAAGGCTGCAGAGTACGGATACAAGGAGGTTGTGTGTGCATCCACCGGAAATATGGCGTACTCTATAGCTTATTACGCGAGGCTTTACGGCATGAAAGCGAGGGTATTCATAGGTGGCAAGGCCAATGAAGATAAGATAGCAGACATAGGGAAGGTGGGAAACTCAGAGATCGTGAGAGTGAAGGGCGATTTCAACACCGCGCTCTCGCTGTCGGAGGATTATTCAAGGAAAAGGCGAGCCTTCCTCACTGGCGATTTCTGCTACAGGAAGGAAGGCCAGAAAACCCTCGCATATGAGATAGTTCTAGGATGCCCGGAGGTCACGCATATAATAGTGCCGGTAGGTAATGCAACACTGATAAGCGGCATGTACAAGGCGATCGCCCAGATGAAGGCTGCTGGCGCAATAAGGCGCATGCCAAGGCTTGTGGCCGTAGAAGCGGAGAGGTGCATGCCACTGGTCAGGGCCTTCAGATCAGGTAAGGAAGTCAGGTATGAGAGGCCTAAGACAAATGCGGATGCCATAGCTGTAGGTTTCCCGACCTTCGGAGCGCAGGCTCTTGCGGCGCTGGAGAAGACAGGCGGCGTGGCGATAACGGTAAGCGAGAATGAAATGAAGCTGGCGCAGAGGGAGTTTTACAGGGATTACGGGCTTGTTGCCGAACTCGCAGGGGTTGCGAGCATTGCTGCTTTCAAGAAGTTAAGGCTAAGAAGGAAGGAAAAGGCAGTCGCGGTGATAAGTGGCGGTAATGTATGAACCTTGCATCGTTGGAAAGCGCACATGCTGGCGATGGATGCGAAGGGCAGGAATCCTGAGACTAAAGGCCTAAAGCAAGAAGTATTGCCTTGTGTATACTGATAGATATAATAAGGTAAGAAAGGGATTATGCGGCGTCTATGCTGTCTTCAGGGTATCCCATCTGGAGAAGTGCTTTCTTCACGGCTGTTTTGTGATCCCCCTGCAGCTCTATGAGGCCATTCTTAGAAGTTCCGCCGCACGCGAGCGTACGCTTCAGCTCCTTGGCTGTCTTCTCCATCTCCTCCCCAGCAAGACCAGATACAACAGTCATATACTTCCTGAACTTCTTTTTCTCAAGGTAGACTTTTATTCTTCTGTTGGTCTCCCGGTTAAGTATGTCGCATACGCATAGTTCTTTTGGAAGGCCGCATTTGGGGCATATGTCAGGCATTAGCTCTTGACACCCCTCTCATTTAGCAGAGTCAGTATCTGTGCAATCGTTCTTCTCATCTCGCGTATCTTTATCTTCTTGCTCGATACCCCAGTGGCTACTATCTTTCGCTTCTCTATAGAGGAGTCAAGCCGCAGCTCTGCGAGCCTTGCTGCGAGAGCCTCATTAGAAAGAGCACGCAGATCATTTATCTTCATATAATTAAACCTCTCTTTAAAGATATTTAAGCCTTCTTGTTGGCTACGCTTTACCTCGCGGCAGCTATGTTCTTGGGCAGTTCAACACGCCTGACTTCGCGGTCTGGAAACTTCGTTCCTGGCTGCACTATCCTTACAGTCACGCCTATGGCACCGTACTTCGGATAAGCGGCTATCTTCGCCTCGTCTACGAGCCTTGTGACAAATCCGGATTTGGGCAGATACCCCAGCCTTACCTTGAGCTTCTTTGCCCTTGCCCCCTTGGAAGCCAGCTTGCCTTTCGCGATTATCTCAGCGCCGAGGGCACCGTTCTCCATTATCTCTCGTATTGCAGAATGTAGAAGTCTCCTGGGATTTATGCCGCGCTCGAGTGAGCTCGCTATTGACTTTGCGACAAGCCTGGGCTCGAGCTTGGGGTTCGCGACTTCGGCAACGCTTATCTGCGGGTTGTCAAGGCCGAACACCTTTTTCATGTTATCGGTAAGTGCGTTTATCGTCTCGCCTCCTCTGCCTATGACCCTTCCGGGATTTGTGACATGCGGAGTTATGCGCGTTATCACAGGAGTCTTCTGTATGTCTACTCTGGAAAATCCGGCCCTTGCGAGTGCGTTCTCCATGTACTTGGATATCCTCTGCTTTATTATGAGATCTGATATAAATTTTCTCTCCACTACCATCTAAATCACTTAGATTCCTTTGCTTCCGGCTTCTTCTCCTCTAGCTTGGCCTTCTCTTCCGTCTTGGCAGGCTTTGCTCGCTCTGCCTTGGGCCTCGGAGCCGGCAGAGGTGCCTCCCTCTCGGGTTTGTTGAGCTTTTTGATGAAGTATTTCATGCTCTCGGTTAGCTTAGGATGATCCTTGTCGGCAAGCACAAGCTCTATCTTTGCGTATTCTATATCACTGTGCATCAGTGCAGATCTGCCATACATGCCGCGCCCCCAGGCAAGGCTCCCTTTCGAAGGGTATCTGCGCTCTATGCGGGTCTTGTTAGCACTGGCATGTATTATCATCATCTCATCGCCGTTGAGTGCATTGTTAGCCGCATTGGCGATAGCATTGAGAAGCAGAAGCCGCATCTCCTTCGCTGCCTTCACAGGATATGCGCCTTTCCTCCCCCCGAGCTCGTGCCTTGCGCCCATGTGTTTGTTGTGCCTGCTGTATAGAACTGCGCGCTTCATCTCGATTATCTTATCGAGCACTTGCATGGCAGAACCGGCACTGCGGTACCTTATGGCATCGCATACTGCGCCAAGATCCTTGTAGCTTGCATTGATATCGTACCTCTGCGCGTACGCGAGACTCTCGTCCTTCTTTATAGCATTGAATGAGTAATCCATCACTTCACCGCAAGGAACTTGCTTCCCCTCGTTGCCCTTATTCCAGGCGCAGAGTGGAGAACTCTCTTGGTTGTAAAAACGAACTCGCCGAGGCGCTTGCCGACCATCTCTTCGGTGATGGTTAGTTCCTTGAACTCCTTCCCGTTGTGCACTGCGAACTGTAGCCCCAGCCAGTCAGGCAGTATCACTGCCTCGCGTATGTGCGTCTTTATGGGCTTTGAAACTCCGCTCTTTCTTGATTTTTCTATCGAGCCGAGCAGCTGTTTGTAGCTTATGCTCATCCTCATAAGAGACCTCCTCTGCCTTGACTTTAGAAGCTTTGAGAAGTCAGCAGTGCTGAGCTTCTGAAGCTCCTGTATCGATTTGCCCCTAAAGGTGTATAATCTAGGCATGCATTCAACCTCTCTTTCTTCTCCCTACCCTCCTTGCGGCTATGTGCCCTACTTTTGCCCCAGGAGGTGCTCCTCTCGCAGTCATGCTGCTTGCTCCCTTGTGATGCTGTTTGCCTCCAAAAGGATGGTCTACCGGATTCGATTTGACTCCCCGATTCATAGGCCATCTCCTATTGACCGCATGCATCCTGTAGAAATTCTTTCCTGCCTTGAGTATAGGCTTTGACTTTGCTCCGCCGCCTGCGACGGCACCTATCTCTGCCCTGCACTCAGGATTAAGTTCAAGCGTCTGCTTTGAAGGCATTGAAACGCTGACCTTTCCGCCAGCATGAGCCACTACGGTAGAATAGCTTCCTGCGGCACGCGCCATCCTGCCCCCGTCTCCAGGCACATTTTCTATGTTGTAGATGGGCATTCCGTCGGGTATATCGGAAAGCTGCAGCACGCTGCCTAGCGAGACCCTCGCGCCTTTGCCCTCTTCTATCCTATCCCCTATCTTTATGCCCTCCGGTGCCAGGAGCACTGACTCAGTGAAATCGTCATATCTTACCAGCATAAGAGGCGCAGAATGGCCAGGATCGTCGATAAAATCGATCACTTCTCCGGTCATCTTCTGTACAGTGAACGGCCTGAAGACTACGTCCGCCTTGAAGGTGTTTGGCGGCTTTCTGTACGCGTTGCTTCCCTTTCCTCTCCGTTGCTGTTTAAGCCTCTTTCCCATCTATGCACCAATATCATACTAGTTTAAGCCTTTTGGCTATCTCCGACGCAGGGAACTCCTTGGTGAGCCTGATGTATGCCCTCTTCCGGTTGTAAGGAGTTCTTACTGTATTTATTCCAATAACCTTGACCTTGAATGTGCTCTCAAATTCCTTCTTTATCTCTGGCTTTCCGGCACCGATGTCCACCACGTAGGTGATGACATTCTCCCTCTCCACGAGATTCAATGCTTTTTCTGTAGCCACAGGGTATTGAAGTATCGACATCCAATCACTTTTTCGCTTCTGATAGCTTCTTCTCTATGCCGTTCACTGCGCTTCGGCTCCATACGGATAGACGTGGTTCAGCACCAGGCGCTAATTTCTCGATGTCGAGAGAGGATGTGCTGCACACATCAACTCCAGGTATGTTCCTACCTGCCTTGGCGATTTTAGAGTCATTATCTGTCACTACCAGAACGCTCTTTCTGAACCTTCTTTGCCTCGAACTCCTTCTTAAGCCTTTCCTTATTCTCGGCTTCTTCGAAAGATCTAGGTCCTTGGAAAGACCAAGAGCTACAAGGAGCTTCAGAAGCTCTTTTGCCTTTGATATGTCCTCTATTGAATCATCAACCACTATCGGCAGGTTTTTGCTTCCGGTATCGTGCCTTTGGGAGATGAGCTTCGATTTCGCAGTGCCTGCAATTGCAGATTCTACTGCCTTAAGGAATTCACGCCGATTCATCTCCTCGGTTATACGCTTCTCTATCATGTGGGGGTGTGCCCTCTTTCCCTTCACGCTTGAAGGTATTCTCCTTACATCGCCCATTGCGCCTCCGCCGAGCTTCTGCCTTGGCCTTATGGCTATACCCATGTGCCTGCCGCGCCTGTATCCAGAGTATTTGCCAACGTACACCGCAGTGGTCTGAAGGCCCGCCAGTACAGAGTGGCCTTGTGGTTGGTATCTCTTGCTCTCAGAGCTCAGTATCGCCCTTCTTATTAGGTCTGGCCTGAAATCTCCCGAGAATATAGCAGGCATGCCTATTTTTCCAACAGGCTTGCCATCAAGACCGTAAACATCGTTGTCCATATCATGCACCTTGCTTTGACTCTAGGGAGAGGTAAGTTATCTGCGGCTCCTTCTTCTGTGCTGAAGAGCGTATCGCCTTTCTTATGCGTACAAGCCTCTTTGCAGGACCTGGCACGCTTCCGTCAATAAGTATGAAATCACCAGTCAGAATCCCGTAGTTAAGGAATCCTCCCTTGGTGTTTACTGATGCCGCTTCGGCCGCAGTGCCCACCCTTAGGACTCTTTTGTTCAGCTCTGTCCGGTAGTTATAGCCCATGTGCCCTGAATGAGGCACTCCGAACATCACCTTTGCGGGATGCCATGGCCCAAGCGTTCCAACGTGCCTGACTTTCCCTGTGGCCTTGCGGTACTGTTTCGCAACACCGAAGCGCTTGATTACCCCTGCCCAGCCTTTACCCTTAGATATGCTGGTCACATCTATGTAGTCTCCGTTTGAAAGCACATCGCTTATTTTTATCTCTTTCCCCAAGAAGCCTTCTGCGAATGCCAGCTTCTCTGCGGAGCTCTTGCCTCCGAGTGGCATCTCAAATCGCATCACCCGCTTATTTCCGAAACCGAGACTCGATGCATCAAGGAAAGCGAGCGCAGTTACATCCTCCAAGCTTTCCAATTTGCCCTTGAAATCTGATACGGAATTTTTCTTTATCTTGTTTATGCCCACCTTCTTGGCAAGACTCTCATCGTAAACCTCGCCGGATATCTCGCGGTATAGATAGTTGCGCCTATAGAAGCGTATCCCGTAAATGTATACCTTAGGGATTTCAAGCACAGTCACAGGCCGTGAGATCTCATTTCCTTTGGAAGGCGACTCCGAATCATCTATCATCATCACGTGGGTCATTCCTGCCTTGAATGCCGCGAAGTTAAGGAACGAGGGATCTGCTATCTTGGCGTAGCTCCTCGTCCTCGGCATCTGCCCCTTTGCACGTCTGTGCGGCCAATATTCAAGCGAACCTTTTCTCATTTCACTGCAACCATTGAAGCTACGCGGCCTTTTGGGCCTCCGAGAGGATCATCTCGTCTACGCTGCTTATTATCCTGAACTGCTTAAGTATGCTGTTCATCGATGCGAAGAGGGCCCGTGGGTCCTCAGCATCAACCTTTATGCTTATCGTCTCGCCGCTGCTAGAAATCGCGATGCGGCTTCTCTTATAAGCTATTCTTTTATCAGTTATGTCTATATAATCCTTTCCGTCTCTGCCGACCTTTATTGTTATTTCAGCGCTAGGCATACGAACTCCTTTAGTCACGCAATACCGCCCTGACGCTGGGCTTAAGTCCTCTGTGCTTCTTTCCCATGCTCGTTAGTCCCCTGTAAGCCCTACCCCTAGAACCTACAACGCTGCCGTAGAACGCATCATTTAGTACGCTGTTGTGGCCTCTGTCAAGGAGTATCACTTCGAAGAACTTCCTTCCACCGTCTTCACCGACATAATATGAGTTAAGCACTTCGCAATTTGAGAATTTGCGCGCTGCCCTCTCCTCGGCCATCGCCTGCAGGGACTTTTTGTAAGAGAAGAACCTTCCGCTCTTTGAGGGCTTCCTTCCTCCCGAGGCCTTCTCTCTCTTCCTCATTCCTTTCCTTACCGAAACCCTGGCGAGAACTACACCCTGCTTTGCCTTGTAGCCCAGTTCCCGGGCCCTAGCCACGTTAGTCGGATGATCTATTCTTGCGATACTTGGACCTTTCCTCCAGTTGTAGATCCTTGCCTTGAAAGACTCGCCGCGCTCTTTGTAGCTTTGCTGAAAGCTCTCTTTTATGTATTTGTATGCGCCCATTTGCAGCACCGAAGCTCAGACCTTCGAAACGTAATAAAATACGGATCAGGTCCTATACATTCTCAGAAAAGATTTAAATTATGTTATGGTAGTTATAGAAGCCAAGCCTTTTAAATATAGATACACGCCCGCATATATCGGCAGTACAGCCTTTTCGCCTTTGTAAGGGCCGAACGTCTTATTGCCAATCACAAGTTCGTTGCCGGATTCGGCATTTATCTCCATCTCCCCTTCTGTGAATGCAAGCGCCGATGCCATCGGATCGAATGCTGCGAGAGCAGAGACTGATGCGATCCTCTTTGCCACAAGGCCTGTACCGCCATGCACAGTATCAGGAAGGCGTATCAGATGAGAGATGTCCTTGGTCACATTCCCGTCTATCCTGTCGCTCTGGGCGATCGCCTCGTTTCCGAGAACACCCTTCCAGAACTCGCTCTTGTTCTTTATGTAAACCATATCCCAGTTCCCGGAATTGATACCCATCTCTATCAGGGCTCTCTTCCGGTATATATTGTTAGCCACGCTTTTATCCGCTCCAAGGGCCATCAGAGCATCGGGACCTTTATTCATTGTTGAGATAAACTTTCTTGCTATCCTGCCTTTCCAACCCTTTTCGTCAGGCCTCGGCCCAGTCAGCCTGGCGCCGCGTGCCGCCTCCGGAAAGAATTCGTCAATGCTGAGACCGTTTCCGGAAATGTAATCGCTTATCTCCTTCCTTGCTTCCGGGCCAAGTTGCGTTATGGAGTCCTTCCCGACATGCACGTGATAACCGCGGTTACCGCTGAAGTTTACAGCTATTTCACGCTCTGAGAAGCCGAAGTCAGGGATCAGAAACTCCTCTATCAACTTAAGCGTTTCGGACTTGACCCCATCCAGGCAGTCTGCACATACCCATGACCTGCCGTGCCTTGCGCCGCATGCCAGATTCTTCGGATCTATATCATCAACGTCAAGGTCGAATACAAGCTCTGAGCCAGTCCACCCTTTTGTCTCCATCGGCCTGCCTGCAGGAAAGCGGTAATATGCTGTTGAGTAGGAAACGTAAGCTGGCGCATTTTCCGATAGGTATGCCTGAATCGCGCTTTCATCTCTGAATGAGATGTGCCGCTTCATTATCTTCCTCTCGAACGTCCCTACTCCGAACTCCCTGCTTCCTACTCTTTCAGGGGCGGGGATTCTGCATTTTGAATAGTAATCGCGGATCAGCCCAGTGATATAAGCGTCTGGCTGCAGAGATGTCTGAGGAGCGTGCATCGCATAAAAAACGCAGCCATGCTATAAATGCTTAGCGGATGCGGAGGGTATGGAATTAATATAAAGACCGTAGCTAAATGCATACTGAAGGGTTTTATGGAAGAGATAAAGCAGGTCATTGTTGTAAGGAAGGATCTCAGGATGGGGGTGGGCAAGACAGCTGCACAAGTCGCCCATGCGTCGTTGATGAGCTATTTTGAAGCAGAGAAAAAGGACATGGGGATAGCGAAGGAATGGCTTGCTACCGGGGAGAAGAAGATAGTGCTGAAAGTGGACGACGAAAATGCTCTCAGGAAACTTCACGAGGCGTTCAGATATAAGGGAATACCATCTGCACTTGTTGCGGATGCAGGACTCACAGCACTGCCGCCAGGAACGGTGACCGCCCTGGGCATCGGCCCGTGGAAGAGCTCCGAGATATCGAAGTTCACATCTACGCTGAAGCTTCTCTGATGAACAGCCAGAGTTCAGGCGCTACTGCTTCTTACTGAAAATCCTCCGTCTTTGTTCCTTGAGACACTTACCTGCGCTGTGCCGGAAACGAAGGGAGTGGCGTCGGTACGCTTGTTGAAAGGCACGCTCACTTTGTTGTTAGTAGATACGTTAATGCCGGACTGGAAGCTGCACGAATCCACAGTCACCTCGTTGTTTCCAGCTACAGGCAGCTGTACGCCGCAACTCACGTTGCTGCCGTTCAGCGCCAAGCCTGCTACGTTAGTCGTTTGATCTAGTATGAATGCCTGCTTTCCGCCCTCATAGCCCTGGTAAATGATGAAGATGCTGCCCGACCCATCGGATACAATCTCGACGGAGTATAGTTCGCCCAGGGGCATGTACCTGCGCGAGACGTAGGTGGATTTTTTCCCGTCGGATTCCACGGAAAGCTCGGGAACTGCAACAAGCTGGTACGGAGGCACGGTATTGTACGCGACCATTACCTCTGCCTGGATCCTATTAACGGATGAAACGACAAGCTGCACACCTGCACCGGAATTGTAGACATCCGGAAGCGGAAAAGTCATTATTGCGCCTGCGTCTTTAAGCGAGGTTACCGGCACTTCGTATCCCCCATTCGGGATTGGTGTTTTCTGCCTTGTTTCTCTCCCGCAGCTTGCAAGGACTAACGCAGCGGCAGTTGTGACAGCCACGGCCCCCACTACAGTCCTAAATGCAGATCTGAATGCGGAGGTAGGGTGTTCGGTTTTCAGGGCCTCCTTGGCTTCTTTGGCGATAATCATCTGATCACGTAGTTTTCAGGCAGTATTTGGCCGCAGACTGATATATGAATCTTACCATTTGTTCCATATAACTGCTGATGTTTTGAGATTTTGAGCATGGACCCCTTGACTTCAGGCGAGCGACTGCCAAGGTTTTTCCAGATAACTTTATATATCAGCTGTAATCCAATAGTGGAGGGACCTTAGAGAGGGTCATCTTTTTATCATCCCCACAAAATCCCCACCCTTTCTAAGCCGCGCGTTCTGCGCGCGGCGGTCCCAAAAAGCGATTATATAACTTGGCTTCCAATATACTTCTGTTTACATGTCACAGGAATGGAGGCTTTACAGCAACTATTCGCTTATCAACAGCACGTTCCTTAGCGGCGAGAGGAAGGAGTATCCATCCTCGGAGAAAGGCGAAGGCAGCCTGGGGCGCGTCCTTCTTGCCATAATAATCCTGTTTGGACTAAACATGCTCCTCCTGTTCGCTGACAAAGCAGGAAACAGCCTCGGGATACCTGCAGCGACGTGGCATCTCCTGCTGCTGTCATATTCATCGCTGCTTACCATTTTCATAATATGGACGATGTGGCAGTATACGCTTAGGCCTGCATATTACAATATAATAGCAAAGACAAAGCACAGGAGCACTGTCGTGGTTCCGAGAGACAAACTGGTGGTGTTGAGCGCCGAGCTTGTGCCAGAGAGCGGAGAGCCCGTATCGGATCCTCTTTTCAAGGTTAGCTGCGTTTATTTCAACATACGTCTTTTCAGGTATGGGGTGCATGGGCATCTGCCGAGCATGCCGTTCTCGAATCTGCAGGAGATAGCGTGGATGGAGGGCGGAACGCCTGCCCTCTTTCACGACAACACGCAGTACTACGCCGCAGACCTGTCAGAGGCGGATGTCCAGTTCGAGCAGAGGCTGTTCGGGATAAGCGACAGTGGGACCGTGGAGTACATAAAGAATGAACTTGAAAACAAGAATCCGCAGATAGATGTGGACCACTCAAAGCTGAAGGAGATCAAGCTGAACTATCCAGACATAATTGCTAGAAAGGGAGGCTCTCAGCTCGCGTACCTTTATTACGAGGTGGCCCCAGTAAACCAGAGCGTGTACGTGATGGCAAAGCATGTCCACAACGCGTGGAAAGAGTACAACGGCCTGCAGGTGATGTTCATGTATGGAAGGCTTAGGGTATTTTTCAACAAGTACACTAATTCCTATGGCAGGCTACTCTCCGGAGCAATCATCGCGGCTCTTGCGGTGCTTGCCGTGCTGATCTTTTACTTTGTTTATTAGAGCAAGATTAATAAGGTGTTGCTGCAAAGAAATAATGAAGATCTACGATGACGCATATGCGTCAGATAGGCTTTAGTTGATAGAAATGGCAACGCAACAACCACCTCAGCCTAATGGGCAGGAGCTTGAGAAACTGCTCAAGGAGTATCAAGTGCTGCAGGAGCAACTCAGGAGCACTGCACTTCAGCTTGACCAGTTGCAGAATCAGAAGATAGACATGGAACGCGCCAGGGATGAGCTTGAGAAGGCTTCAGGCAAAGTCTATTTCACGGTAGGAGGAGTCATTGTTGAGACCACCAGGGAGAAGGCGCTTGAAGACATAAAGGACAGACACGCGCTTACAGATACGCGTGTGCAGTCAGCAAGCAAGCAGTACAACGAGCTTAAGAGCAGGGAGAAACAGTTCAATGAAAAGATAACGCAACTCTACGGCCAGGGCCAGGGAGTTACTTGAAGCTGCTCTCATTTTTCGAACTCCTTGAATTTTTAAAGGACAGCAGAGACAAAAGGGTGTTGCTGACATTCCATTCTGTTGGAGACAGGGATGGGGTTGCCTCGGCAATGGCACTCTCCGCAGTTATAGAGAATTCGGTAATCGCTACCCCTGATTTCATTACGAAGAACGCAAAGCAGATGCTGCAGATGGCCGATTGCAACCAAAGGCTATCCTCAAAGTTTCCGAAGAGCATAGACCTTGTGATAGTCACAGATGCGAACAGGTACGAATCATTAGGGTCTTTCTGCGAGAAGGTACGCATGTTTGACGGAGATGTGCTCTTCGTAGACCACCACATAATGCCGAAGGAACTGCCAGTGGAGAAAAAAAGGTTCCTCTTCAACGATGAAAGGTACAACTCGACATCCAGCATAGCGTATGAGCTATTGAAAAGGCAGGGGGTGAAGGTGGGAAAAATGACTGCGCTGATGCTTCTCAGTGGCATAATAGCAGACTCTGCAGACTTCCAGAATGCATCCCCTGACACTTTCAGGGAGATAGCCGAGCTTCTTGATATGGCCAGAACAGATTATTCGGAGATCCTTGAACATTTCCATTCTAGCATACCCGTAGAGAGCAGATACGAGATGATAGGGGATATCCTCTCATCTTCGGCGGAGAGGGCAGGAAAGTATGTATTCGTACATGGAAAGGTGGAGGGGCGTGCGAACAGTGCAGCCGACGCAGCGATAAGGATGGGTGCTGACGCATCTCTTTTCTGGACTTTCAGGAAGAACGAGGTATCGGTTTCAGCAAGATTACGTTCCCCTTTGGACAGGAAGCTGGGTATGCATCTGGGTGCCTTGATGCAGGACCTTGGCGCGAAGATCAATGGCAATGGAGGCGGCCACCCTTGTGCCGCCGGGGCATACGGCCCGGGAAAGGATATCGCACCCGAAGGCATATCGGACGCAATGAAAGTCATGAGGGATAAACTTTCAGGGGCAGACAACGCAGGGGAATGAAGCGCATGCGAGTGAATAATGCATCGGATGATGATATGAAAAACGGGAAAGGGTTCTTTATTGAACTGGATGGGGAGAGTGTTGCTAACACGCAGTACGATGCAGGAAAAGAGAAGGCGGTGATCATATTTCCTGGTGCAGGATACACGTGCGAGATGCCGATGCTTTATTATGCCGCAAAGATGATGATGCATCACGGATACAGCGTATTCGCGATGAGGTATCCCGAAAGCCTTGAATTGAGCAATGCCGAAAGACTTGGCGATTACGCGGCCGAGGCTTATGGAAAGATTTCCAGCATGGGCTACGGAAAAGTTGACCTGATCGGAAAGTCAGTAGGTACGCTGGCGATGTCAGGTCTTCTGTCTTCAGGAAAGATCCGCAGCAGAACAAAAGCCGCATGGCTTACCCCCCTGTTAACCAATGGATATTTTTTGAGGAATACGGGAAGCGGAGGAGATCTTCTTAGATCACTTTTTATAACAGGCGATGCTGATCCCCATTTCGACAAAAAGGGATTGGAAGAGGTATCGGCAGGAGGATATTCAATGGTGGTTCACGGAGGGGACCATAGCCTTGAGATTGCAGGTGACTGGCGTGCGTCTTTGGGTGTGCTTGTGAATGTTCTCTCAAGGATCGAAAGGTTCTTTGATGAGTAGCAGACATGGACACATTGCAGCAAAGGGATCAGGAGATGAAAGGCATCGTAGCTTTGAATCGCATCGGTTCAGCATGAAATGTTTTCACTTGAAGCGGTAATTATTGCAGGGATGGTTGCGGAACGCGTGATGGATGTGTCGGAGCGCTCGGATATAATAATTGAGATCTTTGCAGCGATAGTCTTACTTGCAGTTATTTCAAGATACTCATACATCGAGGGAGTGGTTGCAAGCATCATTGCAGGACATGGCCCGTTTTCTGGCATAAGCTCGCTTACTGTTAACGTAAGTCGCGCAGGAGAAGGGAGTGCGCGTATTTCGTATAACCAAAGCGCGCTTGAGGGATATGCACTGAGGCTGATCAACAAGGACAGGGAGGAATACGGGCTTTTACCGGTCTCCCTTTCAAACACTACTTCCGGGCAGCAGCATGCAGAGAGCATGCTGAGCCATTCATACTTCAGCCATTGGGACCTTCGCGGCATGAAACCATACATGAGATACACACTTCTTGGTGGAAACGGATCGGTTTCTGAAAATATAGCATACGAGACTGCGATGAGATGCTTGGCAGATGTGTGCACAGGAGCCCTAAATCCCAACCAGTCCCTGCAAGAGATGGAGTACAGCATGATGTACAACGACACGCTATGTTGCAATAACGGCCATAGAAAGAACATACTTGACCCTAACCACAACAGGGTAAGCATAGGCATAGCATACAACGGTAGCACGATGTATTTTGTTGAGGATTTCATAGACAGTTATATAATATGGAGTAATGGTACTCCTGCATATTCCAATACAGGAGAAGTTTACCTCTCAGGCATTCTTCCGCGGACATACAGTCTTTCGCAAGTATACGTTTCATACGATCCGCCGTTGCAGAACTACACCAAAGCTAATGTTCCCGGAGGCCCTTATGGATATGGTGCGGAAATAGCAGGAGTTGCAAGTAGCAGCAGCTATTATTTCCAGGGCATACACACGATAGTTGCAGACCGCTATTCATACTCAGGGAATTCGTTTGATGTGAGATTCAGTATTGAGAATCTCGTCGGGCAGTATGGCGCCGGAGAGTATACAATAGTCACGCTACTTAACAATACCGGGCTGGAAGGAGCCAACAGGACTTTTGTAGGGGCAACATACACGCTCTTTCTCAACTCAAGCGGCGCAGTAGTGATTCCGGAACATGCGTAAGGATATGCATGGTTTAGCTTTCCGTCGGATTTGGACAAAATGCGAAATGTCATATGCAAAAAGCGAAGCACAGGATATAGTTATATAAAAAGGAGCAAGCAAGTTAATAGCATGTCAAAACACGGAGACACCAAGGAAAGGATAATCGAACTTATATCGGAAGGCACAAATAACCTAAGTGGCATAAGCGAAGCCCTCGGCCTTGCGCCTTCCACGGTATGGAAGCACCTGCATGAACTGGAACTGGCAGGGAGCATAAGGCTCAGAGACGGCTCTTCATCAAGGAAATGGAAATATTATGAGATAGGCGGCCAGAGGCCCTTCGCATGGAAGCGAGTGGATACTGGACGCGGCATCGTCCCTGCGATCAGAAGGATTGTACCTGCAATTATACTTCTGATCTTCATTTCCGGAATTGCCGTTTATGCGTATGAAGCCCTTTCCGGACGTGCCTCGTACATACCGGTGAGCATAACGGACCCGCCGCAGGTGCCCGCAGGTACGCAGGCCCTTTACATTAATTATTCATCCCTTAGCCTCCATCTGGATATGAATGGAAAATCCGTATGGATTCCGGTGAATTCGGAAGGGAGAATAGACGTAATGAATATAATTAACGAGAGCCAGGTTATAGGGGAGTTAAGCACAGTTAAAAACTCTTCGCTTGAGGGAGCAAGGTTCAATGTTACTTCGGCAAGCATAACAATAGGTAATGTGACATATCCAGTGAAGATTATGGAAACCTCCGTTTCTGCAGAAGCGGGAAGCGGGCAGCACATCAATTCAACATCAGGCGTGCTTCTAAGTTTCTATCCAGTCGTAATACCATTGTACGTGAATGGAGAGCCGTCCTTCGTGATGCTGCCTACCCTGAAGGCAGGAGTGGGAAGCAACCCAACGCTTGCTGGAGGGATTCACGCCTACTGGCATGCGGGTAGCGCGGCTGAGGTCAAGCAGAGATATCCTCTCGACACCGAGGAGAGGAACGCCCTTTTTTACGATTATCAGGCGAATATCTCGGTTGAAAATTATTCCATGAGCGATACAGGAAACTTGATGAGAATTAGGATAGGCCTGAGGAACGCGGGGAAAGACAATATTACAGTCATGGGCATTATGCTGAAAAACGCGGTGCGTAACAGAACAAATACGAGTAATTTTGTCATAGCTGAAGGAAATTTCACAGGAGTGTACAACCAGACCGGGAAGGAGATAGTTATCAATGCGTCCGCGATAGGCTCTCAGAAGTATTTCGATCCTGGGCCGGTGGAATTCACAATACACACGGAAATGCCGGTGAATGAAATAAGGGTCTTCGGTTTCAGCGGAGGAGGTTTCTTTTCAGGCAGTGGAAACATGGGATTTTTTGCATACAGCAATGGAACGCTTGTGCGCGCATCTCCTGGATTATATCCAGGTACGGAGCACGGCGGGATAGGGTACATCCTGACGCCAGGCACACAGACGTCACTCTCGTACGCAGGCATGCAATACTGGTATCAGTACATGCAGAAGGGAAAGTACGAAGCGGTGATACTGACTGACAGGGGAGTTTACAAAACAAATGTAAGCTATGGATAATGTACATTGCTGATCACATGATATCCGAAGGAAAGGGGAACATAATAGAAGTTGATCATGTAGGGAAGACTTACAGGTCAAGGGAAAACGAGTATATCGCGGTGAAGGATATCTCCATAAAAGTCAGAGCAGGGGAGGCTGTTGCAGTACTCGGACCTTCCGGCAGCGGAAAGACCACCCTGCTAGACATGATCGGCACTCTTGACAGCCCGACGAAAGGAATGATACTAATAGATGGAGTTGACGTGTCTACGTTAAGCGATGATCAGCTGTCAGTGATAAGAAATGAGAAGATAGGCTTTGTGTTCCAGTCTTACAATCTTGTCCCGTATCTTAGCGCGGTGGAGAACGTGCTTCTTCCGGTCACGGTAAAGGGCAATGGCGAAGAGCACAGGGAAAGGGCGATGGTGCTGCTCAGGGAGGTCGGGCTCGGAGGAAAGGCGGAAAAAAAGCCCACGGAACTCAGCGGCGGCGAACAACAGCGCGTAGCCATAGTCAGGGCGCTGATAAACAAACCGCAGATACTGCTTGCGGATGAACCAACAGGAAATCTTGACTCGAAGACTTCTGACGAGATACTCAATCTGCTGAGGAGGATAAGCAAGGAGAACAACACAACAGTGTTGGTGGTAACCCACGATCCGGAGCTTGCTTCCCTCTTTGACAGGAGAATATATATTAGGGATGGTATGGTAGAAAAAGAGATAAGGGTGAAAAAATGAGAATGAGGGGCTATTCCGGATTTGCTGTTTTTTGGGCCCTGCTCCTGATAGGCGCATGCAGTGCAGCGTCGTGCACCTCCACAGGAGCGAACTTCAAGGTTCTTGGAGTGAACTGGGGAAATGCAACTAATCACATATCTGCAGGGCCGGGAGAGATGGACGTTCCACTCACGATCACACTCCAGAGCTACGGACTGGGGGGGAACACGTGTAATCTTGTCAACCTTGAAGGCAGTCTCAAAGTGTACGGCGGATTATCAAACTTCAATGGATCCTCGTATCCGACAGACTACATACAGCAAGCCAGTGTTCCGTCAACATTCAGCATGACATTCAACCTCAACATTGCAAAGAATCTTTCCGCAGGTAACCATACGGTGTACGGGTATTTTCTGTACCTGTATTACAATTACACCAATACCACGGCAAGGAACAGCCAGTCCATAAACATAGGGATACCGCTATACGGATCGCCGAGGCTTTCTTTTACTCCGACCAGCAGAGGAGTTGTCGCAGGAGTAATGAACAATCTCACTGTGCAGGTTCACAACAGCGGCTCGGGAACCGCGTATTACATACGCACCGCGGCTTCTGGATCTTCTTCTCTTGAGCAGGTGAATTATCCGCAGCCCATAGCATCTCTGGCTCCGGGTGAGACAAAGAACATAACGCTGCAGGTGTATGTTTCGCCTGGCCTTGCCGGGCAGGCAGTGACGTTTGGCCTGAATCCCACCTATGTAAGCCCCTATGGATACAACACTTCTGCGGCAGGCAACCTGAGCCTTTATGCTCTCTCTGCATTGCAGAGCTCGGTCTCTCTTTCGGCATCCACAGTGGATCTGCAGGGAGGCAGCACAAGCGCGGTCCTTATCAATATAACCAACACTGGAGCAAGCACGATAGAGAACGTATCGGCGATACTCAGTGCGCAGTCCCCTTTGAGCATAATAGGCTCTTCGGGATATTATAACTTCAAAGGCATAGCCCCCGGGGCTACCGTAAGCATACCTGCGGAATTGTATGTTGCGAGTTCCTCGTCGTCAGGAAGCACAGTGGCAAACCTGGATGTGCAGCTGGGGTATGACGGCCAGTCAGAAAGCAGCCCGAGAATTCTGAGCTTTCTCACACCAGGATACATCAACCTAACGCAGGTGAGTACGAGCGTACTGCCTTCTTCACCTAGCGTAGGTGGGATATTCTCTCTGACATCAACACTCAATAACATCGGCACAAGCAGCGCGTCTGCGGTGACGGTGACCGCACATCCGCCAAAGGGCATTGAGTCACTTGGGTCGAATACGACCTTCATAGGAGACATATCCCCCGATAATCCCACCGCTTTCACGGTGAGCTTCATTGTGCCTGAAGGCTCGAAGCCAGGCAGGTATGTGATACCAGTAGAGATAGACTATCTGAACAACCTTAATCAGAGAGTTAGCACCTCGATGAACTTCTCCGTGGACATAGCTGCCGGAGCTGCTGCCGCGGTAGGAAGCCAGGGCCAGCAGAGCAGAAAGGGAGGATCAGGAGGCGTGGTGCCTTTGGTTATAATTCTGATCGCAATAGGGGTTGGGGTGTACCTTTACAGGAAGAGCAAGGCGAAGGTGCAGAAAAGATGAATCTGAAGAATCTCTTCATGCTCGGGCTTAAAGGCATGGAGGAAAGGAAATTCAGGGCAGCACTCACCATCCTAAGCGTGGTTATAGGCGTTGCCGCAATAGTCGCGCTGATATCCATGACCGCGGGGATCAGCCAGAGCATATCGCAGTCGCTGAATAAGATAGGGCCGACGACACTTTTCATCAGCCCCAGCCAGAGCACCATATTGACAGGAGCCGACGTAGCTGAGATAGAATCTTTCCCCAATGTTAGCAGCGTGGTGCCGATGATACGCTTCAGCGCGAACATAACGGTATCCGGGAAATCGGATACAGTTACCGTGCTAGGGGTCGACAGTGCTAGCCTTGAAAGTGTTATAGGAAGCGTGAGCCTGTATGAAGGTACTACGTACAATGAAACCGGAGGTCCGACAGCAGTGGTAGGACACAGCATAGCATTTCCGAACACAGGGCAGACGGAGCCGTCATTGCAGGTGGCGCAGCCAATTTACCTTAGCATACCTGGAAGGTCTGGAACGAAGAGCGCAACGCTAGTTCCGGTTGGCATACTTGACCCGTACGGAACCTCGTTCTTCGTATCCCCTGACAGCTCGATATTCATACCACTTCAGGAGGCGGAGAGCCTGCTTGGAAGGTATTCGTACAACATGCTGGTTGTCAAGGCGACCAACACGAGCACGGTTGCTTCGCTTGATTATCTGCTGGGCAACGTTTACAACGGGAGGGCTGACGTCCTTTCGGTGGAACAGCTCACTAGCACAGTTGCCTCCATAACAGGCTCTCTGGGCCTCCTGCTTGGCGGCATAGCTGGAATATCACTCCTTGTGGCAGGGATAAGCATACTGAGCATAATGATGGTTTCTGTTACGGAACGCACGCACGAGATAGGGATACTTAAGTCGATAGGGTTTAGGCGGAAGGATGTCATGTTTCTTTTCCTATCCGAAGCGGTCATAATAGGCTTTGTAGGAGGCATTCTT
>JAKATZ010000007.1 GCA_021827925.1 Microcaldota archaeon
TACCGGCGGTGAACCGTTTCTCAGGAGTGATATAGTGGAGATAGCGCAAACCTTCAAGGAGAATTCCAAAGGACTTTATCTGCTAACAATCCCTACAAATTCTTTGTGCAACGTAGAGAAGCAGGCGGAGAAGATCCGGGAGATGCTTGAGCTGAAGGTACCAAGGGTAGTAATAACCATAAGTCTTGACGGAGGCAAAGAGACTCATGACAGAATCAGGGGAGTGCCTGGCAATTTCGAGAGGGCGATAGCAACGTTCAAGCGTCTCAGGGAGATGGGCACAGAGTATCCAAATCTGTCAGTGGTATTCGGATACACCATAAGCAGTGCGAATCAGGGGCAGTTCAGCAACACCTTCTCGGATGTTTCAAAGGAAGTGCCCAGCATAAGCTACGACAGCTTTCACATGAATCTCGCACAGATCTCCGATAATTATTATCGGAACAACGGCTCAGGTATACTTGCCGACAGGGCTGCGGCCGCCGCCGAGCTGGCAGAAGTTTCACGCAACAGGAAGACAGCCTTAAGTCCGATGGCTGAGATAGAATCAAGATTCCTGAAAGGCCTTGTAGAATTCGCCAGATCTGGGAATCCACCTGAGAAGTGCAGGAGCCTCGAAGCATCGTTATTCATGGACAGTTGGGGCAATGTGTTTCCATCAATAATGTGGAACCGGAAGATCGCGAACGTACGCGAGATAGGCTATGATCTCTCAAAGGTCTGGAACGGCAGCGATGCGGCAGACGTACGGGAAAAGATACGCAACGGAGAGGACCCCAAACATTGGACCTCTTGCGAAGCGTATCAATCTGTGATAGGGAGTCTCATCAAACGGCATCCCTATCCTAGCAGCATGCCTGTAAATACTGCCATCCTGCGTCCCGAGCCTGAGAGCAGGACATGAAATAATTTGTTGTCGCATCAGGGGCTTTTCAACACTAATAAATGCTTAGGAACGCGCGCATCTCCCTATGCCTCTTTTCGATACAAAGTAAAACAAGTTGTAATGCTACCTGTTCGACGCACATACATATCGACTAGCGCTGACCGCCACTGGTGTCAACGCAGGGTTTAAAGAAGTGCCCTGCGGTTATTCTGTGTGGTCAAGTGAAAGACGATTCAACTAAGCAGGAGGGTAGTCTGCGCATATTCAAGGCGTATCCGATCCCATTCCTTGCCACGGCTGCCCTCTTCGTAGGCATAATTGTGTATCTGGCTGGCCTCTCATTCTATGCAAACGCCGTCTGGTTCATCACACTGGTCCTTGGCGGAATACCTCTTGTCTTCGAAACGATGCGCAAGATCTCCAAAGGCAACTTCACTTCCGATATCATCGCAACCCTTGCCATAATCGTTGCCATACTTCTTGGGCAGAGCTTCGCAGGAGTCATAATCGTGATAATGCAGTCCGGAGGCGAGGCTCTGGAAGATTACGGTTTCAGGAGAGCTTCCGATTCGTTAGAATCACTCCTGGAAAGAGCACCGAAGATAGCCCGGAAGAAGATGGACAACGGCATAAAGGAGATAGCCGCGAGGGATGTCATTGTGGGAGACACACTGGTAATCAGGAGGGGAGACCTGATACCAGTAGACGGCACAGTCACTAGCGAGGAAGGGTATGTTGATGAATCTGCAATAACCGGTGAACCAGTGCCAAAGACAAAGCACAAAGGCGATGACGTGCTGAGCGGAAGCGTCAATGTATCTGGTACATTCGAGATGGTTACAAAAAGGATAAGCAAGGAGAGCGAGTACGAAAAGATAGTGGGACTTGTCAGGGAAGCCCAGCACCGCAAACCGGGAATACAACGGCTTGCGGATAGGTATGCGATAGTGTTCACTCCGCTCACTATCCTGATAGCAGCAGTAGGGTTTGCCCTTACGGGTAAGATAGTCACTGTGCTCTCCGTACTGGTAGTGGCGACTCCATGCCCTCTGATCATAGCGGTTCCGATAGCGGTCATCGCAGGCGTGAACAGGGCCGCAAACGACAGCATCATAGTGAAGAGCGGCGCAGCTATAGAGCAGATAGCCAACACTCGGGCTATATTCTTTGACAAGACAGGCACCCTAACATACGGCACACCTGAGGTTGAGAGGATACTACCTACGGGAAAGTACTCAGATTCCGAGTTGCTTTACATATGCGCCTCAGTTGAGCAGCTTTCGGCACACCCTTTTGCCAGTTCCATGGTGCAGAAGGCCAAGCTTGAGAAAAAAGCCTTGAGCATGCCCTTAAAGTTCATCGAACATCCTTCACAGGGAGTCGAAGGTGTTCTTGACGGAAAGCACGTGCTTGTGGGCTCCAAGAAGCTTTACGAGTCTGCGTATGGTAAAGCACTGTCTTCAGAGTACGATAAGATTACGCGCGAGGCTGCATATGAAGGCAGGCTCTGCACCTACATATTCGTAGACAAGAATCTCGAAGGCATAGTGGTGATGCAGGACCAGCTAAGAAAAGGGGTTCCCAGAATGGTCGCCGAACTCGGCAGCATGGGTATAAGCAGAATAACGATGCTCACCGGTGACAATCCAATAAATGCAAAGGTCATAGCAGACGAGGCCGGGATATCTGATTATATGACAAACCTACTTCCTGAGGACAAGGTGGAGATCGTGAAGAAGACTGTAAGCGGTGTCAATACTGTCATGGTAGGAGACGGAATAAACGATGCGCCTGCACTTGCTACTGCAACCGTGGGGGTTGCAATGGGCGCGCACGGAACTGGAATATCTGCAGAAGCAGCCGACATCGTGCTTCTGGTTGATGACATTACCAAAATAACAGATGCGATAAAAATAGGAAAGAGAATGGTGGGCATAGCGAAGCAGAGCATATACTTCGGCCTGGGTGTCAGCGTGCTTCTGATGATCGCGGCTGCTGTATCCGGAGAGATACGCCCCGCCGTAGGCGCAGTAATCCAGGAGGTTCTTGATGTAACCGTCATCCTAAATGCCCTGAGGGTGAGATGAGTGTCTAGAAAAATCCAGTAGGTCGGGGAGTCCGTGATTTGAACACGGGTCGCAGCCTCCCGAAGGCTGAAGCCTACCAAGCTAGCAGAACTCCCCCTAATAATAACGGTATTCTTACACCTTTCTCAGTTAAAAGGCTATCGCATGGCATGCATTACTGCCTCCCTGGCACATGCCCTATGGCATTCCCTATGTCTGCCACTGCTTGTTTTTGTCCAGCAGCATTCCTGCTCATCGATTTTCCTCAGCTAAAGTATCTTTGCGCCATTCTTGGTAACAAGTACATCGTCTTCTATTCTGACTCCTCCAAAACCATCGACGTATATTCCTGGCTCCACGGTGATCACCATGCCCTGCCCGATCTTTCCCTCCGCCGTTTGAGAGAATCCAGGGCCGTCATGCACTTCTATTCCAAGCGAATGTCCAAGGGAGTGTATGAACCTCCCTTTGTACTTGCCACCATAGGCGCCGTCTATATGATCCTGTGCTATCTTGTGTATCTCCTTCCCTTCCATTCCTGGCCTTATGCTGCGTATCGCCATGTCGTGCGCCTCCTTAACCGTGTCATACATCTCTTTCATCCTTCCATACCTGTTTCCGGCGTTTCCGAACACGAATGTCCTTGTAATGTCTGAAGAATAGTTTCCGACCTTGGCTCCGGCGTCGATCAGAACGAACTCCCCGTCCCTCAGTCTTGTACTGTCCGGGAAATGGTGCGGATATGCGGCATTCTTCCCAAAGCATACGATTGTCTTGAAGGAAGGGCCTTCTGAGCCGAGCGCAGAGGATATACTGTCAAATCTTGAAGCAAGCTCCAATTCCGTGATCCCTATCCTGAACGACTTCGATATCCTCGCCATGGCCTCTTTGGTTATCGAAGCAGCTTCGCCTATCCTATTTATCTCCGTACCGTCCTTCACAAGGCGCGCGCTAAGAAGTTCATCAGAAACATCCACGATCCTGCGCGGTTTGTATTTTACCAGGACGCGATACATCCTGTAAGAAAGCCGTGATCCATTAATGCCGACAACTCTGCCCTTAATTCCTGAAAGGAAACGTTCAACATCATCCCTACTGCTGATCTTTATTACCTCGAGATCCTTGTCTGCCTGTTTTACTGCTGTGCCGTATTCGAGGATTGACGTTGCAATGGCTGTCCTTTTCCTGCCGATTCGCAGGAAAGTGCTCTCGAAAAGGCCGCTTCTGAAGCCTGTGACGTAAAGGAAATTGGGGTCAACTCCTGATGTGTTGACAATGAGAACAACGTCAACCCCTTTACAAAAGTCCAGTATCCTTGATGCCCTGCGTCCAGTCCAAGCCATGCAATCGAATAAAGTCTGTGCATTGCATTATTAATGCATTGCTAGGCAAAACAAGGATGTATGCAGATGGCTCCTGCTCCGAAGGCCCCACCCTCTAAACCCCACCTGCACATTCATCCGCTATCTGGGCAACCTCAAAGTTTATATATTTTGTTACTTAAATGTATTATTTAATGTATTTATATATCATATAATACAAAGAGAGAAAAAGGAAAAGTTTAACAAAGTGGGCGGGAAATCCCACACGCTTTAGCGGTGGGATGAAAGCGAACCGTAGTAAGGCGTATAAATATGGATGGAAATATAGGTTGCATGGAACTGACAAGAGCCTACAAGTTTAGAATCTACCCTGATGCCACAAGGCAGGAGGAGATAGATGAAAGATTGGTTCTTGCGCAACAGTTCTACAACAAGATTCTTGAAAGATCAATCGCATCCTATC
>JAKATZ010000030.1 GCA_021827925.1 Microcaldota archaeon
TTAGAATATCCTAAACCTAGGTATAAGTAATGAAAAGTATTTAAAGCCAGATGTGCATCAGGAGCACATCAAGCCGCATACGCGTTTAAGACTCATGGCCATGGATAAGTCAAAAACAGATGGAGGAGGCTTCGGAAGGAAGGATTACAGGCATTGAGATAGATCACCGTAATTAGAATGACATTGGAGATTTTTATGAGGGGTGACAGGTTACGGCATACGGACAGTAGACGGATAACCGCGTGTGTGCTTCGCCAGGGCAGACAGTGATGCATGAACGGCGCGTGATGCTTTTTAGCATAATGTATAAATAGTAGCCATCATTTACGAATGTTAAAAGCGAGGGAATCGAATGAGAATAAACTGGCGCATGGGAGGCGCACAGGGCGCTGGAGTCGACACTTCTGCAAATGTATTTGGAGCTGCGATTGCACGCGCGGGATATTATATCTTCGGGAACAGGGAGTACTTTTCAAACATAAAAGGCAGGCACAGCTATTTCAGCGTTGTGATAAGCGACAAGGCACAGCATAGCGTTGATATAAAGACCAACATCCTCGCCGCGTTCGATGCGGAGACTGTTTTCCAGCATTTTGACGAGGCCACTGAGTGCATAATATACGACAAGGCTCACGAGCAGGTGGACATAGAAAAGGTAAGGTCGATAGAGCCCGAGATTGCCGCGAGGCAGGCAGGAATACTTAAGGATGCGGGATTGGAAACCACGATATCGGATATAGCAAAGTACGCCAAACGGAAAGGCATACGCATGATACCGATTGATTACAGCACCAGAATGAGCGGCATCGTGAAGGAGCTCAAGATAGACCCGTTTGTTGCTGAGAGAGCCAGGAACATGATATGCATAGGAGCGTCTTTCGCGCTGTTGGGACTCGACGAGAGATACATGTACGAAGCGATAAACACCGCATTTGCAAAAAAAGAACTCTTCCTTGATCTGAATACGCGTGCTGCGAGGACGGGAATGGCTTCTGCAGAAAACGCATACTCCCTGGGTGAGCTGAAGGCATCGGGACACAGAGTACAGCTTGACGGGAATACAATCTCTGCGCTTGGAAAGCTCACTGGTGGCCTCAGATTCCAGTCGTATTATCCCATAACCCCTGCCTCTGACGAGAGCACGTACATAGAAGCAAACCAGCTGCTCGAAAATAAGGGGGGAGAAACACAGGGAGTCGTAGTGGTCCAGACAGAGGATGAGCTTGCCGCGATCAACGCTGCTAATGGGGCTGCGCTTACAGGCGCCAGAGCAGCCACTGCGACATCAGGACCTGGTTTCTCGCTTATGAACGAGGGCATATCATGGGCAGGCATGAACGAGGTGCCGGTCCTGATTACCTACTACATGCGCGGTTCGCCAGCAACAGGATTGCCAACGAGGAGCGGACAGTCTGACATCAAGCTTGCACTTAACGCAGGGCACGGGGAATTCGCACGCATCATCATGGCTTCTGGGGACCACGACGAGATTTTCGATGATGCCATTCTTGCTATGAATCTTGCTGAACTGTGCCAGACCCCCGCAGTGCACATAATAGAGAAGACTATCGCGAACTCATACTCGGTTATGGACGAAGAAAAGCTCAGATCCTCGGGCTCGAGAATAGAACGGGGCAAGATAGTATACCCAGAAGATCCCGAAGGTTACAAGCGTTTCGAATTTTCAGAAGACGGGATATCCCCAAGGGCTTTCCTGGGCCATGCGCGCATTTACTACACAGGCGATGAGCACAATGAGCAGGGACACATAACAGAGGAATCGGCGAACAGGACGAGGATGTATGAGAAGAGGATAAGGAAGCTGGAAGCCGCGGAAAGATACCTTAAAGATTCACAGAAGGCGAATATAGTCGGGGATTCGGATACTGTGCTGCTCACTTGGGGCTCACCGAAAGGCGCGATAATGGATGCGATGGAGATCCTTAAGAGCGTTGGTATAGAGCTTGAGATGGTGCAGATAAGGACTTTTAGCCCCTACCCTACCGATTTGATAAGGAAAGCGCTTGCTGGCAAGAAGAGAATAATTGCCGTGGAGAATGACTACGGTGCCCTCGGAGCTGAGATACTCACAGAGCGCACTGGAATAATGCCTACGAACTATATACTGAAGTGGAATGGCAGGCCGATGGCAAGGGATGAGATCATGGATGCGGTTAAGGAGATATTGAAGACTGATGCAAAACGGGTGGTTTTGAATGGAGGCAAATGAACAACCGATGATGTTTAACGACTGGTGTCCGGGGTGCGGGGACTTCGGCATATTGAGGAGTGTTGAAGGAGCACTGAGCGAGCTAAAGCTGGATTTTACCGATGCCGTGATGGTCTCAGGGATAGGCTGCTCGGGCAAGCTGCCCCATTTCATATCAGGACCAGTGTCAGGAGTGCACACACTGCATGGAAGGGCTCTTGCGTTTGCGCTTGGAATAAAGATGGCGAATCCCAGCCTGAAAGTGGTCGTGAGCGCCGGTGACGGTGATACTTACGGGATTGGGGCAGGACATTTTGTAAGCGCAGGAAGGAGGAATGCCTCGATAGCACTCATAGTCCATGATAACAGGGTGTACGGGCTTACTAAAGGGCAGGCGTCTCCAACTATGCCAATGGGGGAACGGACAAAATCGTTGCCAAAGCCAAACATAAACGGGCCGATAAATCCGGTGGCACTGGCCGTCGCTTCTGGATATACGTTTGTTGCGAGGTCATTCGCTTACGACGTTGCAATGACAAAGGATCTTATAAAGCAGGCGATAATGCACAAGGGGATGGCTCTTGTCGACGTATTGCAGCCTTGCCCCACTTACAACGACATTAATACGAATGAATGGTACAAGAAAAGGATATACAAACTTGAGGACGATCCGGAAGTGCGCAGTGAGAAAGATGCAATGGCAAAGATCACGCAGGCGATAAAGAACGCTTACATAGGAGATGACGAGATTCCCGTTGGCCTTTTCTACAAGAACGAGCTAGTGCCTACGTACGAGGAAAGGTTGAAGGCAAACATACCGAATTACCTTGATAATTATCCTGCTTTCCAGAAGATAGAGGAAGACGGAGCCCCTGTGGCAGACCTTGGTAGACTCATTGAAGCAAGGAGAGTGCTGTGATCAGGAATCCCCCGCTCCGCATGCACACCTGCCGTTCTCGTCTATCCTGCTCCCACAGATAGGGCATATGTGTTTTGAGAAGCGCGTTTCGTGGTATTCCTTATTGTAAAGCTCCTTGTGCGGATCGGTATGGCGGTAGCCTTGCCTTATTCTCTTCTTTAGCTCTTCCTTCGTTTTCCTTTTCGAAGCATCTCTTTTCGTGCAATCACGTTTTATGCGGCGATTTCCTACGAGCGCAGGATACCAACCTTCGGCTGAATTGATACTGCACACAAACAATTATATTTATTCCCAAATGTGTCACGATTCCAAAAAAATAAAATGAAGGCAATCATTGCAGGAGGGGTGTACACGGAAGGATCCGATATGCAGTATGGATGTTGATGAACGCTCGAGATTCAAGGGCAGCTACAATGGAAGGAGATGTTACTTCTGCGGTGCCGCATGCAAAAAAGTTTGAGAAGAACCATGAAAGCAGATGGAGCCTAGGGAGAAGGATTGTTCACGTAGTTACTCAAGCGTATAGCAGCTCTTTGCCGTGCATTCCATCAAGGCTGAAGACGCGCACTTTGTCACCTTTCCTTAGGATTATAACATAGAGAGGGAGTAGGACGGGCGCACAGCCAAGGATAGAGCACGTAGGGTAGGTATTCTTCAGCAGTAATTCGGCATCCTTCCTTGTAGGAGGCTCACCGTCAGTCTGTACGCCGGGCTCCTTTCCACCGAGTTCCGGTGGCTCTTTGAGATAATAGCGGGAATAGTCCGGAGAGGTTATCACGCCGCCGTCTGTCCGTATTATCTTTTTTGATGAAAGTTTTCTTATTGCAGCCGCGCTTCCCTTTTTCAGGAGGCCCGCGCTAGCCAGCTCTTTCTTCCCTATTCCGCGCTTAGACTTTATGAGTCTTAACATCGATTCCTCATCTGCCGAGAGCTTTGTAGGAGTTATGCCTAGCCTGTGAACCGTGGTGCGCCCATCAAGGGTTATCATGCTTCGTTCTTCTCCAAGCAGAACGCTGTGTTCCTCGAACTCGCGTTTCCTCCCCGTTGGAACGCGTATCCTGCAGAGCAGCGCTGGTAGATACCGTTTAGCTATTGAATCGACTGTTTCTGTTCTTTTACCCAGTATTCCGAATGCTTTCCTCGACACTCTTTCGGCATACTTCCGGGCATCTTCCGGAGTGAACAGGAAAGAGATGGCGGGAAGGGAAGCGTCCGGTGTTCTGGCAGAGGGCTTTGGCTTCGCGTCTCCGGAAAAGCCATCCGAGAGGAGCCCCTTCACAACGTCCTTTACCCTGATCCCGCTATTGATGTTGACCGGACCTACCTGCGGCGTAGAACCCATGTGAAGCGAGCTGCGATGGCTGACCCTGAAGGGCTTTTTCTGCCCAAGGCCGAATGGCATGAACTCGCCGGTTGCGAGATTGACTATCTCATCGAGCGCGCTTCTTCCGCTAAAGAGCTGGCTTATGGCATTGAGATCGTTCTCTATGGTGAGCTTGCCTATGAAGCCGTACGAGCACTGCGAGAGGACATTCTTGCTTATGCTGCTTGGCCTTTGCGTGGCGATCAGCAGGCCTATTCCCCTTTTCCTTCCGCGCACGCTCAGTTCTTCCACCATGTTTATCTTCTGGTGCACTATCTGCGGGGCAAATTTGTCGGCCTCTTCTATAAGGACCAGGTACGGTTTGCGCACGCTTTCCTCGAGAGTATAGAGAGCATTTAGGAAGCGATACACAGTATCCGCTTTGTCGACGACATCGGATACGTCTATAACCAGAGACATGGATTCCGAGATGCTTGCCCTGAACAGCCGTGAGGGATCCACGCTCAGGGGCATGTCGGCGTCGGGTCCGCCTGCGATTGCTACGCGCGACGAAGCATTCTTGAGAGAGAGGTATTCTCCCTCGGTGTCTATTATGCAGAACGGAAGACCCAAGGCGATCAGCTGTTCCGCTACCAGCCCCATGAGAAAAGATTTGCCGGAGCCGCTCTGCCCTATTATGCATCCCCTACCGGTCATGACAAGCTGCGCGCTTAGGGAGACATCATCAGAGATCTTGAGCTCCATCGATTAGATTTGAAAACAGAAGGATATAAAGATTGATGGAGATGAGACTGCTGAAATCTGCGAAAGGAAGACTGTTTGTCGCGGTCAAAATGCAAGGAATGCAAGATATACCAGGGCGTTGAGTACAGTTAGGACAATCCCGACCCTTGCGAAATCCAGGAAAGAGAGGGATTCCCCATATCTCCTCTCTGCGCCCTGTATTATTATTACGTTGCTCGCAGCCCCCAGTATGAGGAGGTTGCCGGCGATGGTGCTTCCGGCAGCCAGGGCTAGCGCCGCTGCGGCAGATACATGGGAGTATGAGATCAGTTTCAGATACAGCAGCACCATAGGGACGTTTGATATGAACTGGCTGCCGATTATGCTTATCGCCAGGATGTCTGGCACAGATGAGGGATTCATTCCGGATGCGCTGACGACCTTTTGCAGGAAGCCGGATTGCCATACGCTTCCGACAAGCACGAAGATGGAGATGAAGAATACTATTGTTGGCCAATCTATGCTGCGGAATATCGCATACCTTTTATCGCTGAAAAGCAGAGGGATTGCGGAGATTGCAGCTATGTAGGAGAGGTTTATGGCATGCACCGCGCCTATGGAGGTTAACAGCACGCTCGCCACTACGGAGAACATAAGAAGCGCGAGCGAGATCTTGCACAGAGTTGCAAGCTTACTATCTGCCAGCTCAACCCTTGCATGTATATGATCCCTGCGCCTGAACTCCTTCCTGTAGAATAGGCGCAGAACCAGATACGCTATGAAAAGATTCAGGATCGTAGGCAGGATCAGTGCGGAGAAGAAGGCTGGAAATGGATTATGCAGTATCCCGCTTGATGCTATCAGCAAGTTCTGCGGATTCCCTATGGGGCTTGCGACGCTGCCTATCGTAACCGCGAATGCGAGGGTGAGCAGCATTAGCTTTGGATTTATCCGCTCCTTTCTTGAGAAAAGCATGACCAGCGGAGTTCCTATAAAAGCAAGCGTGTCGTTCATGAGCAGCATCGATGCGATTCCCATCGAAAAAAGTATGAGAAGCACAAGGGCGTCTACGGATCTTGCCCTGCTGAAAAGAAGGTAGGATACGCGTTCAAGGTATCCACTCTCGATCATCGCCTCGCCAACCATGAAAATACATATCAGGAAGATTATCACTGTCGGGTCGATGTAGGAGAGCGCAGACGGGATAGATATCTGGCCAGTTATTAGAACAGTTACGGCACCGGCTAGAACTATCTGCCAGATCCTCAGCCGTGTATTCCCGATCTTCCTCACTGCTATGAGGAGAAAAACCGCAGCAAGGACCACCACAGGGATCGGCAGTGGGAATCGCATGGAGATCCATTGGGATAACGCATCGCGGCGTTCAATAAAGCTCTATCTCGATTGAGGTGGGCAGGAGCTTGGTTATCCTTGTCCCTTCGTCATCATAGTAACTGTCTATTATGAAGGCTTTCGGATTCTCTTTCCTAAGCAGAACCCCTTCCAGGCAGGCCCTAAGCTCGGAAAGGGCCTTCACGCTGAGGAACTGACCGAGCTCAACAGCCTCCGCCAGCCTGCCGGAGGAATCCAGCGCGTAAAGTACGGCAAGCTTATCCATAGACTCGCTGAAGTCTACTACGGCAACACCGTCCTCAAGCTCCACTCCTGAAAGCACGATCATCTCGAAAGAGCCCGCCATGTACCTGAATGAGGCATCTGCGGCGCTTATGCTCCCCAAGGCTTCGACGCGCACCGAGCCTCCGGAGAACGTTACGGAGCGCAGGTCTATGCCAACGATGCTTTTCTTTTCTTCCACGGGCATTCAATATCGATTGATATTCAGCGTTGCCAAGGTTTTTATTTATTGGCATTGTATGATGCTTGCTGGTTGAAATGCTGGATCTCGGTTCACTCCTTTTGCAGGCAGGTGGAAATGCCGCATCTACATACGTTACAGCAGGATCTATATACACGGAAAATACGATAACGGTGCTCATAGAAACGCTTACAATACTCGCAATATCGATGCAGATAGCGAGAGGCTACTTTTTGAGGATATTGAGGAAGTTCACGCTGAGGCTTGCGGCCGATATATGGTGGCTGCTCTTCATACTGCTAAGGGATGCGAGCATTTTCGTGGTTGTGTTCCTTGGATTTACGCTATTCTGGCCTGGCACATTCCAGGACTATCCCATAGCCGTGCCATGGCAGCTGCTCGCAATAGATTTCTTTGCGTTCGCACTGGTGCTGCTGTTGGTGAAGGATACTGATGAGGAACCTAAGTACAACAGGCTGCTTACCGTTTTCGTCCTCATAGGCACATTCATGTATGTCATAGGCACGACTTTCGTAACGGAGAGCGCTCTTGCCCTACATACTCTGCCGCCAACAGTATCTACAAGCACTGGCAACATATGGGGCTTCTTCGGCACTTACTTCAACTCGCAGAACAACGTCACCATGGCGATATACTCGTTCTACGTGACGTTTACCCTCCTTCTCCTCGCCGGAGGCATGGCCATATATTCGTCCTTCAGAGGCGGAGGGAACATGCCAAAGAATGATGCAAAGGTAAAGCCGAACCCTGTGATAAAACAGCCGGCAGCCGCACAGCCTGCCGCGCAGCAGAAATGATTTTATGCCATTCAAGTTCACCTTTGACAACAAGGTGTGCATCCAGTGCGGCATGTGCGGCGATGTGTGCCCGGTGAACACACTGGATTTTACCAGGCCCAGGCACAAGAACGTTGAGGATGACAGATACAGCACAGACACGTCAGTAACTGACATGACAGAATATCCGATACAGATTGCGAAGTGCATCGGATGCATGATCTGCCAGGAAGAATGCCCTGTCTCATGCATAACAATACTTTCTGCAGATAAGGAGCCGAAGTATGCGATTCCGCAGGGGCCGATGCTGACCGAAGAGCCGACAAAGGACACATTCGAACTCTCCAAATACACAAAGGTAAGACCGACAAAGGCGAAGGTGAAAGACCCATGGGGACACGAATACTTTTACATACCGAGAAGGAGGAGATCGCAGACGGAAACCCTTAAGGAATCGGACATGAAGTAGACAAGCTACGGGACGCTGTAGCCATTCCACCAGTTGCTATTGAAGTCGGTTATGGTGACTGCGCCATTGTTGCCATTTCCGGAGTAATCTTTTATATCTCCGTTCAAGGGCCACCATCCGGCAAGATGCTGCAGATCTATAGGAGCGCCGCCTATGCCTTCGTCGTATAGGGAATTTATCTCCGTCTGGGAGAGAGAGGTATTGTATAGTTGTACATTCGCATATGCAGAATTAGGCGCATCGAGTATGAGTGGAGTATCGATGCTGTTTATCGGATACACTGACGAAGTTGCGGTTGCCTTGAACTTCAGGGAGGAGTTATAAGCGTATATTGAAGCGGAAGATGCGGGAAGATCGTACGATAATGCGACGAAGTACCATTGGCTAAGGTGCAGGTTTGGGGTGAAAAGAAGCCATACGGGAGACCCGCTTGTAGCCCTATAGGCAAAGGTAAGATCAGTGTTCACTGGGGAAGTGCATTGGTTGTTCCCATAATAGATGCGCCAGCCGCCGGTTTCGTATTCCGCACCCTGCCCTATGGCAGTGGGCCAGTAAAAAAGATCGCATTGATACGGATCGAACCAGAAAACAACAGTGAATGTCTGCATTATCGATACCGTTTTTGAATAAGGCACGCTCATGTAACGTCCGTTCGGAGTCAGCACAGCAACGAGAGTGGGCAGTTCATTCAGGCATGTTCCGACAAGGTTAGCGTCGGTGCTGGTACCTGCGCCGTAAGGCCTAAACACCGAACAGGAACCAGGCTGCGCTTTAGGCGTGAAGAAATATGGATTGAACAGACCGAGCTCAAAAAGAGCGCCAAGTGCGACCGCAATTACAAGTATCGCCCAGCCATACGTAAGCAGGTATTCCATTGCGGATTGGAGTTTTGAGTGAGCCTTTTGATGCGGAGCGGTGGAAGCGGATAGCCACGCACAGCTGAACCTTTTCCCGGAAAGTTTCGCATGTTTTGGATTTCTGCGTTTAGCTTGCCATGCCATCTCATATCGATGGAGGATGAACACGAATGTTTAAGTACTTTGTGGCGAATGCGAGAGCAGGCACGGGATTGCGCATTTTAATGGAGCCTCCGGCGAGGATTGAACTCGCGACCTTCTGCTTACCATGCAGACGCTCTACCACTGAGCTACAGAGGCGGAAGGATATTTAATAAGCAGCTAACACTATTCAAAGCAAGAATATATGTCTTTACATTGGATAGATACCATGCTTGCGTTCAGCTATTTCATGCTAAGCTTATTGAACACCACAGAGGGGGCCATAACCGGCTTCATACACTCTTACGGATATGTTGCCATATTCGTGCTGATGGCCCTGGAGTCAGCATCCCTGCCCATACCTAGCGAGGTGGTACTGCCGCTGGTCGGCCTGTTTTCTGCGCAGGGAGTCATCAATCCTTACCTTGCTTTCATTGTAGTGTTTGTGGCTGGGCTTTTGGGCATGGCAATAGACTACTACATAGGATACTACGTAGGCAAAGAAGTCATTTACAAGCATCTGCGTGCATTTCGCGTGAAGAAGGAAACACTCGATGCGTTCGACGCTTGGTTCAGCAAGAACGGCGCTTTTGCGGTGTTTGTAGGAAGACTCCTTCCGGAGGTCAGGGGCCTTGTGAGCCTGCCTGCAGGATTTGCAGTGATGCCTAAAAGGAAGTTCTTCTTTTATTCAGCCATAGGCACACTGATATGGGACATTGTGCTCATGTCATTCGGGTACTATGCGCTTGACAGCGGGAGCGCGTATGTTACGCTCATAGCCGTAGGTCTTCTTGCAACAATCCTTTATGCAATTTACGCTTTGGCGATGAGTAGAGTGATAAAGAGGAGGTAGTGGTAACGGAATTGCAACGTGTTTATAATTTAGGCTTCGATTAGCTTGGGATTGAAATGATAAACGTTAACCTGCTTTTCATATTTCTTGCCGGCACAGCATTCCTGGGTTTCATAGTCAATGCAATGTTCGACAGGATAAGGGTGACGAAGGTTCTCCCGCTCATCCTCTTGGGACTGCTGGTAGGGCCCGTCCTTAGCATAGTCAATACAGGGCCCACATCCACGATTGCCCTGCTTACTCCGTTTATGACAGCGGTTGCAGTATCGTTCATACTATTCGACGTAGGTTTGAACATAAACATATTCAAGCTGGGCAGGGTTATAACGAAAGCTACCGCGTTCACGTCATTTCTTGCGATAGTAACAGCGATAGTCGCCTCCCTTATCGCAGTCATTTTCCTGCATTGGACTCTGCTTGAGTCTTTGATATTCGGATTTGCCATCTCTGGGCCCAGCAGTGTGATAGTGCCCACTCTGATGCGATTTACAAAGATAAATGAAGATCTGAAAACAATACTGATATATGAGAGCGTCACCAGCGATGTGTTCCAGCTGGTACTGCCGCTTCTGCTCTTCGAGATACTCGTGCACACCAGCATAACCTTGGAGAGCGTGACATCGCTCATACTTGGTGTTGTCGTGGGTTCCGTAACGCTGGGCTTTGTTTCAGCGCTCGCATGGCTTTATCTCCTGAATAGATTCAAAGAGTACAGCAGGGCATACACATGGATGTTGACAATAAGCATGGTTGTTGCTACCTATGGCATTGCGCAGGAGCTTGACTTCAGTGGTGCCCTTACTGTGTTCACTTTTGGAATAGTGTTTGCCAACCTAGGTGCTGTCATCCTAAGGATAGAGAACCTTGCAAAAACCCCTGGAATCGGGGAAATACGTGAGGGGGTGAATAGGATAATGAAGAAGTATTTCTATTTCAACAGGATAAGATATGTTAGGGGATACCAGAAGGAGATAGAGTTCTTCACAAGTACGTTCTTTTTCGTTTACGTGGGTATGCTGGTGAGCATATCTGAAGTAAGCCTTCTGCTGGTAGGAGTCGGTGTCATCATTGTACTTTCGATGATGGTGATCAGGGTTTCGGGCCTCAGGTTCCTGAAGGAATACATACAGGGTGACGAGAAGGAGAGCAGGATTACGCGGAGGATAGTTTCGTCAAACATATCCAGAGGCCTGTCCCCCGCGATAGTTGCTACGTTGCCCATAGCATTCGGGATCGTAATACCTAACTTCATAGACCAGATATTTCTGGTGATACTGTTTAGCAATGTCGCCTCAACAATAGGAATTGCACTCGCTTACAGGGAGTGAAAGCCCGGAAAGTCTTGGTCTTAACGGAACAAGCCCAAGCCTGGGCTTTTGGCAATCTTAGCAGTAAGAAACCGCTCGTGAAAATCGAATGGCATTTTGCCTGCAAGCAAAAAACCCACTTAAGACCATGGACTTCAGACAAGTCCCCGATATTATCGTTATTGAAGATTTGCTATTCGGATTTCCGAACCACGCTCTGGCGTCGTAATTTGAATGTGCAGGGGGAGAGAAAGCCTTATATATCTATTAGGGTATATACTTATTAGGTGTTAGATTATGCAGATGCAGAGGGAAGTAGTGCATTACCCTACGCTCAAGACCATACTTGCTATTGAGGAGGCCGTAAAGTCTGCCAATAATCCCGTTAGTAGGAACTGGATACTAGCAAAGATGCCTACCAAGGTTATGCGCTCAACGCTGAACCTTGCGCTAGACTACATGGAAAGGCGCGGCCTTGTGCTTGAGACAAAGAAGGGCTTTATTTGGACTTTTAACCCTAGCAAGAAGCTAGAGAAGGCCGAAGATGAAGGCTTGGAGGTGTAGGCTTGGCCGATAAGCGTGTTTCGATAAAGCTCCTTGGAGACGCAAAGGAAGCTTACCTTGCGCTTAAGAAGCTAGTTGAAGATGAGCGCAAGAAAGGCGTGGAAAGCTCTTTCAATCAAACTCTGTTCAGGTCAATAGAGGACAAAATAGCCATACTCAAGCGTGATTACGACTTCGGGATACACATACCGAAGGATAGGATAGGCAGGAAGTACATCGTTGAATATGATGTTACGAACCTTTGGAAGGTAAACCTATCGGGAGGCTGGAGAATGATATACACGCTTAAGCAGCCACAGCGTGAGAATACAGAAGTCGAGATACTTTCGATATGGCTTGATGTGCTAGACATAATAAGCCACGAAGACTACGATAAGATATTCAACTATCGCGGCAGATGACTTGGCGATAACGATTTCTTGAGCATCTCAGCCTGAGATAGGCCAAAGGCGTTGTCTATCTCCTTGTATAGCTCCTCTTTTCTGGTACTTATGTAGGTCATTGTGGTACTAGGATCACTATGCCTGGCAAACCTGCTGGTCAATACGAGATTGCCGTTCGTTTGCTTGGCAAATGCTGTTATAGCGTAGTGTCTGAGGCTGTGGGTAGTAAGGCGGTGAAGCTGCCTAACGATCCTGTCTGGGCTTGATTCATCTGAGGTGTCGTACACCTCGTCCAAGCCCGTCATTCGCACGTATTCCCTGAACCTGCGCCTTACGTAGTTCTGCTCCAAGTAAGGCTCCAGCCTCTTTGTTCTCAGCTTATCAGCGTAGAACAGGTATCCCTGCGCCTTCTCAATCTCAGCCTTGTGCTTCGAGATGAAGGCTATGGTCTCCTTGAACAGAGGCATGGGAATAAGCAACGAGTCCATTACCTGAACCTTTTCGGTCTTCAGGGTTAATTCCCTCGTTTCTAGGGCTATTGAGTTAATATTGACTCTGACTGCTTCTCCTATTCTAAGCCCAAGCATAGCTTGGTAGCTGAATAGTAATCGAAACTTGTCAGAGTCTATTGCATGGAGGAACCTTTCTAACTGAGTATCGGAAAACGCCTTTGAGATTGAGCCATATTTCGGCGTCTTCCTCTTACCTGCAAACCTCTTGGTTTGTGTCTTGTGCAATACTGATTGCAGTTTCTGTAATTGGTGCCATGAAATGTTCATGGACACCTGCTTGAGGGTTTCCGAGAAATCCTCGAAATTGCAGTTCCTTGAAGATTTCCTTTCGGGATTTCCGAACCCCGCTTTGACGTCGTAATTTGAATTTGCAGGGGGTGAGATTTGAACTCACGAAGGCGCTAAGCCACAGGATCTTAAGTCCTGCGCGTTTTTCTGTGGCCGTTAAGCCAGACCAGGCTCTGCCACCCCTGCGCCAAATGATGTATGGAAATTGCATATCACGCATACATTGAAGGGCCGGTCTCCTCGCCTCCGGAGTAGTGCTCATGGGAATCCTTGACCTTCTTCATCATCTCCTTTATCTTCTCCTCCACCTCCTTGGCCTCCTTGTCAAGTTCGCTTAGGTCTATGTCTATGTCTAGGAGCTTGTTGAGACCAGTTATCGCAAGCTCTGCGTACTTAGGGTTCGTTATCGACGGGTCGACTTCAACAAGTATGTCCATTACAGGAAGTTTTAGCGCCTGTGAGTTCACAAGCAGCTCGGCACTGACCCCCGCGACGACGCCCTCGTCTATCGGATTTATCCCAAGCTTCGCGACCTTCTTGAGTGCGGATGGATCGTTTGAAACCATGAATATGTCTTCGGTTGGCTTGCTTGCAGGCATCCCTCCGACTGAGACCAGGCGGTTTATGCCGTACTTCCTTGCGAATGCGAGAAGCTCTCCGGATATAGACCTTATGGCGGCGGCGGGTATGGTGAACTCGGCTATGAATAGCACGAGCTTGTATTCCTCATTCTTGTATATCCTTGCTGGGAACATCGGCACGCCGTTATGCACGGCGGCTATCGGAGGAAACATCTCGCTGCGCAGGTAGCCTATGTAATCCATCTTTAGCTTCTCTATAAGATAGCTTCCTGCCATTGGGCCGACAAGCCCTATGCCAGGGAATCCCTCGATAAGTGTGTAGCCCTTAAGCGACTGGTCCTTGAAAAGCATTATTTCCATGGAGATCGTAGATAATTGGCTGGAAAGATTTAAAAAACAGAGTCACGCTGAATTTCCCTCGACATTTTATTTTACTGACGTGAATACGACGATAAATATAAAAAGCTATCAGTATCATCTAATATCGGTGAATCAATGGCTGAAAGGATGACGGATGAAAGAGTTGAGAGAGAAGACGGGTACCTATACTTCCTTGGAAAAGACGGATATGTATGGAGAACTCCGATGAGAAACAACCCTCGTGGCAGGAAGGCCAGAGTGGGAAAGGAGAAGGTACAGAGACAGGAGGGATACCTTTACTTCATAGACAAGAGCGGCTATGTAGCAAGGACCAAGATGAATAGGAGAGGAAGGATAAGCAGGAAGAGAAGATAAACTTCCATTTTGTTTCTTGATTTTTATCCCTGTTTTTCTTTCTTTTGTTTTGTTTCTTTTCATATGCGAGCGCTTCAGAAAGTTTCTACTCGCGGCCATTCAATGTCCATCATCTCCTCTTCTTCTGCTTCGGCTATCTCCTTTGATCCGGCATAGCTCATCCTGCTTATCGCTATTGCGCCTATGTTAACGCAGGAAAGCACGCTCAGAGCAAGCAGATATTCGACATTGCTGTTCAGATATTCGTAGCTCAGGACTATGAGAAGCAGTCCGGCAATGAGGCCGCTAACAAACGAAGCCTTTCCGGATTTCACGAGAACTATCGCAGATGATACGAGCCCCAGAGCGGCGAGAAGTATGTTAGCCGTTAGCACGGCGTAGTTGTAGTTAAGCGTCAGCACGAACTGAGTTATCCCTACCGCGTATATGTGTTTGAGCAGGAAATCAAACTGCGGATATGCAAAGTAACTGAGGACTGTGGATTCCGAAATGAAGAGAAGGGAGGAGAGATAGGCAAATGCGCTTCTGCCACGGGCAGCGTCTGTGCCGCGGCTTACCTTGTCTATATCCTCAATGCAGTACAGATTGTTACCGTAGCTGACAAGATCAGCATAGCAGAATGGGCGCTTGCAGTACTCGCAGATAGCATACGCGTTTCTGTAAGGATGGTTCGCGCACTTGAGCCCCTTTGATGCCTTTATGTTCTCTTTCCCCCGTCTGCCAAGGCGTCTCGCCGTTTCCTCCTTTGCCCTCTGGTCTGCGGCTATTGTCTCTGCGGTATAGACAGGCTGCTCCTCAGGAAGAGCCTCTTCGCGAACCTGAACCTCAGGAATTGAAGTAGGCAGAGTAGGCGCGGCGTCTTTTGCCGCTTCCTTCTCAGTCTTCAGCCCCCTTTTCTTGAATATCAGGAGGTCATCCGGATTTACATCAGGCACCCCGCCACCATTTTTAGTATCGCTTATGAGCCGCGCGCGCCGCCTCTTCCTTCTTCCTCTCGAATATACCCCTGTGCTTTGCGCAGCTTATGCAATAGTAAACCTTTCTCCTTGAGGAAAACCTAACGTCATTGCCGCTGTTCGGATCTGTGCCGAATCTTATGACTTTCTCGTATGATACTGCCTTGCCACGCGGCATTTTCCTTCCGCAACTGTCACATGTTACCAATGGTTCCTTTCCTCTCAATATAACACCCTGTGGATAATAATAGGAATAACAACGTTATTAAACCTGTGTTAGTATATATCTTCGGTAGCATGCGCATACTTGCGATAAGCGATTTCGAAGGAGGTGCTGAAAAGGTCTCAGATGCACTGGAGGGCGTAGGTGCCAGCATAGTTGAGAAGGAGGTTTCGAAGGATAGGTTTGAAAAGGCAGTCGCCGAAGCAATTAAGCAGGGAAAGTATGATATGGTGATAGCTGTACCGGAAGACCACATAGGAGCCTCGATGCGCTTAAACAGGGAGGCAGGAATGAAGGCCGCCCTCTGTGCATCAAAGGAGGATGCGTTTCTTGCAAAGAAGAACGGGGCCAATGTGATAATTATCAGGCGGTCGGAAAAGGAGATTGAGTACATTGCAGAGGGGCTTGGTGCATCTAGAACAGGCATGGGTTCCATCGTTTCGAGGAAGACGGCGCGGAAGGAGGAGAAGGAAGAGAGCGATGAGGGGGAAGAGTCGGAGGAGGATATGCCGCGCAGGAAAGGGTTTATAGGAAGCCTGAAGGATTCGCTTGGGATAGTTGATGAAGGGGAAAGCGGAACCGGAAGCAGATCTAAGAAAGGAGAGATTTCGGTGTGAGGTAATAACATGGAACCAGAATGCAAGAAGATAACGCGTGTGGTTTTGCCTGCTGTCAGGGCAGCGGTTGCTCAGTCGCTGAAAGAGAAACACCATTACAGCCAGGTGGAGATAGCGAAGAAGCTCGGCATAGTGCAGGTAGCTGTAAGCAAGTACATAAATGGCAGGTATTCCGAGGAAGTTGAGAAAGTGAAGCGAAAGATCGCAGAGAAAGGCATTGGGGCAGGGCTCGTTGAGGAGATTGTGAAGGGCATGGATTCCGGAAAGATTGCGGAGAGCATAGAGCATATATGTGCAGAGATAGCAATGAACGGATTTTCTCTTGGTTGATTTCATGACGGAAGAACTGGATCCTTTCAAGATAGCGCAGCAGGAGCTTGATACCGCTGCTGAAGTTATGGGGCTTGACAAGACGGCGCATGGACTGCTCAGGGAGCCTAAGCGCACTGTCATCGTAAACATACCGGTAAGGATGCACGACGGATCGGTAAAGCTGTTCAACGGCTTTAGGGTGCTTTACAACGATGCGCGCGGCCCTGGAAAAGGAGGCATAAGATTCCATCCAAGCGAGAACCTGGACACGGTGAAGGCCCTCTCCGCATGGATGACCTGGAAGACGGCACTTGCTGATATACCGATGGGAGGGGCAAAGGGAGGAGTGATATGCAATCCGAAGGAGATGGACGATTATGAACTTGAGAACCTCTCAAGGGGATACGTGAGAGCCTTGGGCAATGTTATAGGACCTAAGACTGATGTTCCTGCACCTGATGTATACACGAACCCGCAGATAATGGCGTGGATGATGGATGAATACAGCAAGATAGCAGGCCATGAGGAGTTCGGAGTCATAACCGGAAAGCCTGTTGAAGTCGGAGGCTCTGAAGGCAGGTTCGACTCCACAGCGATGGGAGGAATGTACGTACTTAGGGAGACGGCAAAGCTCGCTAAGATGGACCTTAAGAAGGCCAAGATAGCGATACAGGGATTCGGAAATGCCGGGAAATTCGCTTTCGATATAGCGACAAGGCTTAGCGGAGCCACAGTCGTAGCCGTAAGCGATTCGGAAGGAGGCGTCTACTCGGAGAAAGGACTTGACTATGCGAAGCTATCCGATGTGAAGGGGAAGAAAGGGAGCGTCAGCGAGTACGAAGCGAAAGGAGCCGAGAAGGTTAGCAATGAGGAGTTGCTGGAACTCGATGTTGATGTGATCATACCCGCAGCGCTTGAGAATCAGATAACTGACGCCAATGCGGATAAGATAAAAGCCAAGATTGTCCTTGAGCTCGCCAACGGACCGGTGACGCCAGAGGCTGACGAAATACTATCCGAGAAGGGGATTATAGACATGCCGGATTTCCTTGTGAACTCGGGCGGAGTTATAGTCTCATACTTCGAGTGGGTGCAGAACATGTACGGCTATTACTGGACGCAGGAGGAGGTTTACGGCAAGCTCGATACCATTGTCACTAGATCGTTCAAGGATGTGATGGCTTCGCAGAAGAAGTACAAGAGCACCGGAAAGAAGATAAGCCCCCGTACTGCGGCTTACATTGTCGCGGTAGACAGGGTTGCCAAGGCAATGAAATTGCGCGGCTGGTACTGAACTTAGAGCGAGTGCTATTCTGTCACCTTGGCGAATGCACGCTTTATATTAAGGTAGGTAAGTGAGCGTATCAGCTCTTCACCGAACCCCGATCTTTGCAAGTTACTGATGAATTGCGCATATCCCGCCAGGCTTGGTATGCCAGACATAGGTTCGCCTAACTCGGAGAGGGCCTTCTCCGCAGGAGAATGCGGCGCATGATCTGTCTCTATCCAGTCTATCATTCCATCGTGCAGCATCTCAAAGAGCCTTGAGGCCATCAGCGGCTCTCTCAGGGGAGGGTTGACCTTGTACCTGAGCCCTTCCAGACCATCCATATCCGCCGTCGATAGCATGAGATGATGCGGGGTTGCGCCGCACGTTATCCGGATTTCCCTCCTTGCGGCATGCACAGCTTCCACTGCTTCAGGCACAGAAATGTGGCAGATGTGGAGAATTCCTTTGAATCTTTCCTCCTTGGCATAAAGTATCTGCTCATTGACTGCTTCAACCTCCATAAAGGGAGGACGGGCCGCGTTCCAGCTTTTCGGATCCGTCTGATCCCACAGACGCATCATGGACAGACTCTCCTTTTCACAATGAACAGCAAGAACCCCGCGATAGCCTATCTCGGCAAGACTGCGGTACACGGTCCGCTGCGCACTCTCTTCCACGGTAAGATTTCCGACGGATTTTCCCGCGAACATCTTAAGACCTATGACCTCAGGCAGGGAATCGTGCGCTGAAACAGCCTCTGCGGCCTGGGCTGCGCTGCCGGTAACTCCAAGGTAAAGGTAGTATCCTCCGGAGATTCCTTCCTGCCGCGCTGTCTCGATCCTTCTTTTTGCAAGCCCGAGAGAGATTATTGACGGATTTGTATTAGGCATATCAAATACGGCTGAAACTCCCTGGCTTGCGGCGAGGCCCATGACCGAAGATATTGTTGCCTTGTAAGCCTGCTCCCAGTCCCTGCAGTGCACGTGAGGATCTATTCTAGGATAAGCGCCGCTCAATGCTACCGCCTGAGGGATGACCCTTCAAGGTCCTTTATGCTCTCGAAGCCGTTCTTCTCCATAAGATCTATCATGCGCGTCTTTATCCTGAGAGGAAGCCCGGGCCCGCCGAATATGAAACCCGTATAAAGCTGCACTAGCGAAGCCCCGCAGGCTATCCTTTCATACGCATCATCTCCGGAAAATATGCCTCCTACCGAGATTAGGGGTATGCGGCCGTACAACTCCGATGAGAGCTCGCGCAGCATTGCAATGCTTTTTTCTTTTAGAGGCAGCCCGCTTATGCCCCCAAAGCCCTTTGATCCGCCCATTATGGAATAGTCAACCGTGGTGTTGGTTGCGATTATGCCAGAGGCGCCGTTATCCATAGCGGCCTTGCAGAGATAAACGGCCTTCGAAGCCTTGAGATCAGGGGATATCTTCAGAAGCAGCGGCCGTCCTGTCTGCTTTCTTGCACTCGAGAATAGATCGCTTATGAACTCTTCATTCTGAAGATCGCGTAGACCAGCGGTATTAGGCGAGGACACGTTTATGACAAGGTAATCGCAGAGGTCTTTTGCCTCCGATATCATGAGAAGGTAGTCGTCCATCGCGTTTTTCTGCGGCGTGTCTTTATTTTTGCCTACGTTTGCCCCTATGGGGATCCTGGCAGGGTAAGACGCTTTCAGTCTACGGATAAGATGCGCGAGGCCCTTGTTGTTGAAGCCCATGCTATTCTGCAGTGCGCCATGCTGTTCATACCGGAACATCCTTGGCTTGGGATTACCGCGCTGTGGTTTTGGAGTCACAGTACCGACTTCTGCAAAGCCGAAACCCATCGAGCACATCGCGGCTATCGCATCTGCGTTTTTATCGAATCCAGCAGCCATCCCCACAGGATTGGAAAACTTTATTCCAAACACACTTCGGGAAAGCATGCCCATCTTGCCAGCATACCCCGGAGGGCAGCACTCCGCAAACAGCGAAGGAAATGTACTCAGGGTTAGAAGGGAGATGGAATGGGCATCCTCCGGAGGCAGAAGAAATAGGAACCTCTTTGCGCTCCGGTAACCCATCCTGTCACCGGCCCCTTTCCTTCCCTGAACCTGTCATCTTGATGCCGAGATCTGTCAACTTATATGCTATGCTTGCGAATAGAAACAGAACCATTATGGATAGTGTTTCATATATCGCAGAGTTAAGGCTTGATACTATGCCCTGCATTCCGCTCTTCAGCGTTTCGTTGATGCTTCCACCGGATACCGATGGGGCGGAGCCGGCCTGCGAAGACGATGCCTGGCCGAGATAGACATTGTATCCCAGTACAAAGGTAAATACGAAGAGTGTTATCCCTATTGCTATAAGCACATATCCAAGATATTCTGATGCCATTATCACACGTCCAGCGTATAACACGCGGTAAAGTAATAAATAGCTTGCATGCGAAGAGGAAAGGGCTTGCCAAAGGTATTTAGCTTTGGGGCTGCAATCCTATTGCGATAAGATGGAGGTAAAATACGAAGGGGCCAGGGAACTTGTCGTCCACAGGCTTTACAAGGTTAGCCTTGACGAGATCGCCAAGACTGGAGTTGGCATTTTCGGTGGCTCGAAGCCGCTATACTGGCATGACGGAATAGTTTTCATATTCCAGCCAATACCGCTTTTCATGAACAGCGGCATAACAGAGGACTATCTCAATGGAAAGGAGCACTGGCAGGAGGTTTATTACAGCGAGATGGAAAGCATGAAGGAAACGTTTGAGATAGAGGACGGTGAGTTCAAGGGTGCCAAGGTAAGGATAGTGAAGGCAAGCGAGTTCTCTCCGCACAGGGAATTTGCCGAATGGGTTAAAAATAAAAAATAGCCCGCCCAAAGGCAGGTTATTCAGGAACCCTTGGCCGTAGGGTAATGCGAGTCGTTCCATTCTTTTATGCCTCCTTCGTAAGCCTTCGCGTTGAATCCTTTGCCCTTCAGGAACTCGGCAGCCTTTTTTGAAGCCGTGCACATGTAGCTTGCGCAGTAAGTGACAACTTCACGGCTCTTGTCAAGCTTCTTCCATCCTTCAGACTGCAGTTCTTCAAGCGGTATGGATATCGCTCCTTTGATGTGCTTGTTTGAATAAGAGTCCTTTTCAAGCACATCGACCACTACAACGCTCTGTGATTCAAGCTTATGTTTCAGCTCTTCCTTCGATATTGTGTCCACCATTTTCACACCGCTCATTGTATAGGAGTTCATGCCTAAAAATGTTTTTGGCATGGCCGTTGCCTTAAGTCAAATTTGTTGACAGTGATGGCATTACCGCAAGCTCTAATAATCAATTCTTGTTATTATCATCCTCAGGCCTGCCGGAGACCAGAATAGGCAACTGGCATTTTATGAGACTGAAACTTGAAAGAGTCAGGCATTACTATGCCGGCTACGGCTTCCTTGCCTTTGCGTTCGGTTTGGTCGGCGTATTCCTGAATCTCTACTTCTTCAACGTAGGATCATACACCGAAGTATTGCTGTATCAGATACTGGTGGCGGGAGGCATAGCATTTGGATTCACTCTTTCAGGATACCTTTATGAAAAGCATAGCGCAAAGCATGTCTTCATGTTCGGAGGGATTGGAAGGGCGGCCCTTCTGATAATGCTTATGCTGTTTTCGGGCATTTTTTCAAACTTCTTTATGTTCGGACTCCTTTATGGGATAGCGGGCGGATTCCTCTGGTCCGGAAACAACGTGCTAAATTACGACGTACTGAAGGGCAGGAATAGGATAAGGATATTTTCAATGGGCGGAGTCGCGATAAACGTGATTTCGCTTGTCGCTCCGTTTATCGGAGGGGTGCTTGTGCAGTTCTCAAGCCTTAGCGGCACGATGAAGTTCAGCTTTGACCTCGTTTCTGCCGCTGCCTTCTTTTTTGCATCCGCAATGATAATGGGCAGGCTTAGGCTTGATGAAAGGCCGTTCAAATACTCGCTGAAGAATACCGCACTGAGCGGAGATGGATACAGGAGATTCAAGCTATTCTATGGGCTTAAGGAACTCTTCCTCATACCGTTCACCGTGCTTCTCCCCATATATGTTTTCATATCTACCCACAGCTACCTCGTCACTGGAGCATTCCTTAGCTTCGGGTTTGTAATCACAATAGCATCAAATTTCATTACCAGGGATACCAAATACAGCAGCAGAATGGTTGATTTCAGCGTTGCTGCAATACTCGTGTCATCGCTCATATTCCTGGCCCCGTCAATCATACCGGCACCTTATAACGCATTCGTATTCACGGGCATCTTCATGCTTGCCGCGACTCCGTTGAACGTCAGGACAAGGTCCAACTTTTTTTCTCTGATAGACAGGGATGAGAAGAAGTCTGACAGAGCTCTCTTCATGATAAACATAGAGTATTACATAAATGCATTCAGGATACTCATATCCGCTTTGCTGCTGGTGGTGCTCCCTTACACCGACGGAGTTGTTGGCAGCATCTTTCTCTTCCCGTTCTTTGCACTGTATGCTCTCCTATTCAGGCATACTGTTAGAGAGAACCTCGACACTGCCTGAGAGGCATTTGGACCGCGGTGCCGCAGTCAATAGATAACACGCCAGTTAGGTGCCCTCATCGCAGCATAGTAGGCAGTCAGATCAAGAGCCATAAGATGAATCGGATGGAATAGTTTATAGGCCATGGATTAAGATTTTCGACAATCTCTTGCTGGACTAGCTCTTCGCTAGGCACTCCGTCAAAATTCGCCAATTTGACAAGTCTACTGATTAGGATTTCCCGTATACGGATGTCAGGTCTGCGCGCTCTGCTTCTTTTTATCCCTTAGCATGGCCTTTATATCTTCTGCCAATACCATCACTAGCGGCGGGGCGGAAAGTAGTACCGCAAGAGAGTATCCAATAAGATAGGGGGTGTATCCTTCCATTGCGCCGAAAACCGCCCATGTAGCTAAAGCCGCCGTGTCCTGCGCGAGTGCGCCAAGAGAAAGTTGTCTTATGTTCTCAGTCTTACCGGAAATATATTGTCCGGTGGTAGTAAAAAGTTGTGGTAAATATATGAATGGCAAGCCCCAGACACTCCCTAACCACCCTGCAATTGAAGGATCTTTAAAGATTGCAGATGCAACTATTGCGCCGGTCCCAATGCCAATGGGCAACGACATTACCAAAGGATGTGATAGAAATCTGTCGATTTTATTGAGCACATTTTTGGACTTACTGGCCTTTACACTCGGATCTTCTTGCAACTCGTCTCTTCTCTTTATTGCTTCTGTAGCCTTCAGTGTACTAAGCGGTATGAGTTGCAAGAGACATAGCCCTTGTGCTATCACAATTGGCCAGGCACCTATGCCTAGCCCATAATATTCCAATGCAAGAGTTGCCCCCAAATCTACTGCCAAGCTTAATCCGGATATTCCCTCAGTGACATTCTTTCTTTCACATGCTGGCTTTCTCCTTTCTTTAGCATATGTCGCAAAACTTTGTATAGTTTGCATTGAGTACACTGTTCCAGTAGAATAAGCACCATACAAACCCGCAAGCCAAGGCTCTTTAAGTACTACTGCGGAGATTACAAAGCCTGCTGCAGCGGTTATGGAGCTTATGGCGTAGGCGCGTTGTGCGGTTGCGGAGGAGGCAAATTTTTCTATGCGCCTAAAAGCATTCTTAAAGGCATTTGCTTCGTCTAACGGTTTTTTGCTTTCCGCTAAACCCTTCAATTTTTGCGTCAATATAACACTATCGCAAATAATTTTATCGTTTCCCTTTTGATTTTTGGGATTTTGACTGTTTTGTATTATAAGATGTCAGTCAGTTATTTTATGCTTAACGATTCATTTGCTCCCATCGGGATTTGAACCCGAGTTTTAGGGTTGAAAGCCCCACGTCCTTGGCCGAGTTTGTCGTCTTTTTCTAGCTTCATCCTAGCACCCTCAAAACACCAAAACAAACATAAACAATTCCAGCTTTCTGAACAGTAGCTTTTCCCAAGCAAGCTATATAAGCAAGCACGGTTCAGTTTCATCAGAAATCTGAACCGAAATTATTTCGGGCTAGCACCCTCTATAATCTTGCGTTCCTTTGAATTTATGTTATAAATTTCAAATACAAGCTCGTTTATCTCTTCCTTAATGGATTTTGCCTCAGCACTATCCTCTTTAACGCTTTTTTTAAGCATTTGTTGTAATTGTTTTGATAATTCTGCTACCTTTTTCATCTTTGGATTATTCTCAGCATATTCTACAATTGGTAGCGGTTTAAGATACTGCGGTTTGTAAGTAAAATATTTCGCCTGAACATACGGACTGAAGTTCGACAAGAAGAAAAATATTAGCTTCGAATTTAAAATGCCTATTAAGTAGTAGGCAAATTCCTTTCTTGGTATTATTGGAAATATCATATTACAGCTATCAAAACAGTATAGACCACTTTCATCAAAGTAAAAAGAGCTTTTCTCTGATATGGCCGGAGTTATAATCTTCGGTATTTCAAACTTCTCTTTCGAGACGGGTTGTTCTATTTCAAACCATTTTAAGTC